>JACDGQ010000119.1 GCA_013821615.1 Planctomycetota bacterium | reverse complement strand
GCCAGGACCAGCCCGAGCAGCGCCGCCAGCCCGAGCAGCGGCAGCACCGGGCGATTGCGCGTGCCGGCCGTCGTCGGGCCGCGCGGGGACGTGGGTGCGCGCCTGCTCATGCCTGCGGCGCTCTGCGGCCGTTCGAGATCTCGTCATCGGCCAGCACCAGCAGGTCGCTGGCCGTGGTGCTGCCCGGGGACAGCGCGCCCACCGCGTCGTGCATCAGCGCCTGGGCATCGGCGTGTTCCGCGCGCGCCACGACCGCGGCGATGATCAGTTCCTCGGCGATCTGCCCGGCGTCGCTGCGCGCCTGGAACACCGCGGTGATGCGCTGCGCGACCACCTCGGCGCCGGCGAGCGGGGTGGCCGGCAGCATCAGGGCGAGCGTGCCCTCTTCCCAGATGCACGGCACATCGAGGGTGCGCAATCCCGTGGTCGCCGCCTTCCACAGGTCCTGCACGTAGTGCATGTAGCTTTCCAGGCCGCTGCTGCGCACGTCCTCCAGGCGCGTCGCGCGCACCATCACCAGCGACACCGGCGTGGTATAGCGCTTCAGACGCTCCAGCTCGCGCTGCAGGGAGTAGAGGAAGAAGCTCTTGGCGTAGAGGCCGGTGCCCGCCTTGCGCAGCACGTTGGCCATGTCCCACCCGACCAGGTCCTGCGCCGCCACGACCTCATCAGCCCGCGGGGTCAGGTCGTAGGCGTAGACCAGGCGCTCGACCGTGCGTTCGGGTTCGACCTGGGCCTTGCAGGAGTGGCAGCGCGCCTGCACGCGCGTCTCGGATGAGATGAAGGCGCAACTGCGGCAGACGTAGCAGCCCGTGGGCTTCTCGTAGTCGCGGCCGATCTGGCGCAGCGTCACGCGGCACTTCGGGCAGACCAGATCCTGCCCCTGGGTGAAGTTTCCGAGCGTGTCCATGTGTGCACAGGCGAAGTGGTGGATGATGGTCTCGCGCGCGAAATCGACGGAGCCGCAACGCGCGCACGACTCGCCATAGCTGAGCTGGTGGCAGGCGCACGACGGGCAGGCGCGCAGCCGTTCGACGATGGTGCGCGTGCAGATGCCCTGCTGGACCAGGCGTTCGAGCAGCGCGCCCTGGTCGACGGCCATGCCCAGGGTGCGCGCGACCTGGGGGTAGCGCCAGCCGTCGATGTCGTCCACCGTCAGCTGCGGCCGCACGCTGCGCTGCCCGGACTCGATCAGCGCCCCGACCAGGTCGAGGCAGCGCTGATCGTCGATCGGCGGGCGGTTGCGCGCGAGCACGTGCAGCAGCGTGCGCTCGATCTCCGCGAGCAGCGCGGCGCGCGATCTGGGCAGCTCGAAGACGCGGTCGCGGCCCGGCCGCAGGCCGCCCGCGGCGGCCGCCTCGATGTCCTGGACCAGGTAGAGCACGGCGGAGAGGTTGCCGCGCAGGGCGGGGTGGCGCGCCAGCTCACCCATCGGCGACGCGCCGGTGATGGCGACGATGCACAGCTGGTACTGGCGGTCGGTGATGCCGATCTCCCAGGTCCCGCTCGCAACCACCCCCTCGACCTCGAGCGGGACGACCGTGGCGTCGCCGTGCCCCAGCACCGGGACCACGCGCAGTTCGGTGCCGATGGTCTCGCGCAGCTCGAGGCAGCCGAGGTCATCATCGCAGATCAGCAGGATGCGGCAGGGTTCGCTCACGGCAGGGCTCCAGGCGGTTCAGAAGCGCGGCGCGTTGCGCCAGGCGGATTGCGGCAGGTAGGGATCCTGCTGGTTGAGGCGCAGGATCTCCATCGCGGTGGCATAGATGCGCACCCAGCGGAAGATGAGCTCGTTGTAGAGCGGCAGGAGCGGCGCCCAGGCCAGCATCCAGCGCTCTTCGCGCCGACGTTCGCTCGAGGTCAGCGAGGTGGCCACGCTCAGCGTCGACAGCAGCGCGTAGGCGATCAGGCAGAGGGCCATGACGCCGATCAGCACGACGGGGGCGACGACCACCATGACGGCGAGATAGACCACATAGAGCAGATTGGCGATCACCGAGACCAGCAGCACCTGCCCGAGTTCGACCGCCATCAGCGCCCCGTACCGGCGGCCATCGAGCAGGTCGAGGTGCTTGCGGAACGCCACCCGCACCAGGTCGCGGTCCCAGCGGATGCGCTGGTGGACCAGCGACTTCAGAGTCTCCGGCACATCAGTGGTCGCGATGGCGCGCGGCGCGAACACGGTGCGCCACCCCGCGCGGTGCGCCTTCAGGGTGTTGTCGAGGTCCTCGGCCGTGGCCACGTCGCAACCCAAGAAGCCATCGAGGGCCGCGCGGCGGAAGGCGCCGCAGGCCCCGCTGGCGATGTAATTGGTGCCGAACAGGCCCAGCCAGCGTCGGTGCAGCCCGATGGCGATGACGTACTCCACCGACTGCATGCGCGTCCAGAACGAGGCGGCGTGGTTGCGTACCTTGAGATTGCCCGCGACCACCCCCACCTTCGGGTCGCAGAACGGGCCGATCATGTGCCGCAGCAGGTCGCGGTCGAAGGAGGTGTCGACGTCGAGGAAGACGAGATAGTCGCCGCTGGCCATGCGCGTGCCGAGATTCATGCCGCTCGGCTTGCCGCCGCGACCGGTGGCGGCCGAATTGCGCACCAGCCTGATGGCCCCGCGCTGCGCGTACGGCAGGGCGCGCGCATAGGTGCGGTCCTCCGACCCGTCGTCGACCACGATGATCTCGAGGTTCGGGAAACCGGTTTCGAGCAGGGACTCGATGGCGGGCACCACCGCGGCCTCCTCATTGTACCCCGCCAGCACCACGCTCACGCGCGGGGCGGTGGCCAGGAAGCGATCGTGCGCGGCCGAGGCGTCGCGGGGAAGCCCGAGGTAGCGCATCACCAGCAGCACCACGGACGGGCCGAGGAAGCGCCGCAGATCGAAGAGGATGAACGGCAGGAAGACGATCAGCAGACCCCAGCCCTGCTCGCCACAATACTGCAGCCAGGTATGCCACGCCTCGGCAATGGCGAAGCGGATGCGGTCAAGGAGGACGAGCAGCCCCATGCGCGGAATCCCGGGTGGCGGTGGCGGACCGGGGGAGCATCACCATGCGGGTGCGAAGATCAACGATCCGCTAAGGAGAATTGCAGGATGCACGGGTGGTGGTTTCTGCAGATGTGCATTTCGCAGCCGGACACCCGGGTCCGTGTGGGCCGCATCCCCCACCCCCTGGTGCTCGCCAGGGCGTGAATTTCCATGCAGATCAGCGCCGATCATGGCTTTCCAGTGATCCGCGACGCACGCGGTCCGGCGCGCAGTGCGGCGAAGCCACGTACCTACCGGCTCCGTGCGCCCCGTCGTCGGCGGTCCGCCGCTGGCGGACGTCAGCGCAGGCAGTCGCCGATCATCGCGCCGAGATCCAGCCCCTGCTTCCAGCCGGTCAGCCGCTGCAGCTTGCGGGTGTCCGGCACGCGCCGGCGCATGTCCTCGAAGCCGCCCTGGGGGAAGGCCTCGGCGTAGGGGACGGCACGGATGCGCGAACTGCTGCCGGCGGTCGCGATCACGCGCTCGGCGAGGGCGCGCATGCTGATCTCCTCGCCACCGCCGATGTTCACCACCTCGCCCACCGCGGCCGGGCACGCGAGCAGGGCGACGATGGCGGCGACCGCATCGGCCACATGCAGGAAGCAGCGGCTCTGCGCGCCGTCGCCGTGTACCTCCAGCTCGTGGCCGCTGCGCGCCGCCTGGCAGAAGCGCGGCAGGACCATGCCGTAGGCGCCGGACTGGCGCGGCCCGGTGACATTGAAGAAGCGCCCGATGACCACCGGCAGTCCGCGCTCGCGGTGGTAGGCCAGCGCCTGGAACTCGTCCAGCAGCTTGGAGCAGGCATAGCTCCAGCGGTGCAGGCGGCTGGCGCCCAGCACACTGTCATCGTCCTCAGAGAAGGGGGTGCGCTCGAGCTTGCCGTAGACCTCGCTGGTCGAGGCGATGAACAGCGGCAGCCGGCCGTGGGCGGTGGCGGCGCGCAGCACCACCTCGGTCCCGCGCACGTTGGTGACGATCGACGCCACCTGGCGCTCGAGGATGCGCCGCACGCCCACGGCCGCGGCGAGGTGGATCACGGCGTCGACGTTGCCGCAGGCCTCGTCGACCACCAGTTCGTCGCAGACCGAGCCGTGGATCACGGTCAGCCGCGCATCGTGCGCCACCGCACGCAGATTGCTGAAATCCCCCGTGCTGCCGTCGTCGATCACCGTCACCGCCGCGCCGCGGGCGAGCAGCCATTCGACCAGATGACTGCCGATGAAGCCGGCTCCGCCGGTGACGAGGTAGCGCATGGCGTGGGAAACTAGGGAGGGTCTGCGCGGCCGCCATGGAGAGTTTGCCACGGGTTGGGCGGGCCTGCGTTGCGCACGGGCCTGTTCCCGCGTCCCGCGCTGAATTGCACGGCGTGGGCGGGGCATCGAGGCTTCCGCCTGCCGTTGGTCGGCCGCGACCGCGCAGCGGGCGCCAGCGTTCCGGGTCGCAAGACCAGCACTGGCACCGTCAGGCACGCTGCGGGGTGGGCGTGCATCCCGAACGACAAAAAACCCCACGGCTTGCGCCGTGGGGTCTGTCAGAAGGCGGTTCAGGAGCAGTGCGCGCCCCCATCCAGGGCAGCGCAGGTGCGACGGGGTCTCGGCCCACGTCGACCGATGTTCACCTCAAGCGCAGATTCCTGCGGATCCTGCGCGCATCCCGGGGAAGGTCACGTCCCTCGCTCCCGGGTGAGCGCGCACTTCGCTACAGCGAACCCAGGAACGCCATCAGATCCTGCACGTCCTTGTCCTTGAGGTCATCGAAGGCGGCGATCACCGACGCGGCCTCGCCGCCATGCGCCTGGATGGCCTGGCGGAGCGTGCTCATGCTCTGATCGTGGAGGAAGCCGACCCGGTAGCGCAGGCCCCAGAGCGGCGGCGTCTTCACTTCGAAGGCGCCCGCGCCCGACTGCGCGACGCTGTTGCCGGTGTCGACGTCATGCAGCAGCAGATCGGAATAGAGGTTCACCGGCTGGTTGGACAGGTAGGGCAAGGGATTCGGCCCCGTCATCATGGTCGGAACATGGCAGATGGCGCACCCGACGGTTGCGAAGACCTTCTCGCCCTTCAGGACGTCCTTGGTCTGCGGCCCGCGGGGCGGCGGCGCCAGCAGGCGCATGAAGTCGGCGAAGCGGAAGATGTCCCCGGACACGTCCTTGGGGTCGGCGAACGGCTCGAGGGAGAGGCCGAGCAGGTACTTGGCCAGGTCGCCGTTCGGGACGCGGCCGTGCGGGAACAGCTGGTTGGTGATGCCCATCTCGTTCAGGTAGGCGTCACCGGAGAAATCGAGCAGCGTCGACAGCTGCGCCTTCCAGCCGAAGCGCCCCACGTGCATCTGCTTGGTGGCCAGGTCCTGGACGATGTTCACCCGGCCATGGATCCCCGCATCCTGGCCGTGGGGGCCCGTGCCCTTCGCGTTTCCATTGGCCGCGGAGTATTCCTGATCGAAGGCGATCGCCTGGATCGTCGCATCGGGAATCGCCTCGATGAGCCCATCCCCGAAGAGCGGCGGCGAGCGCCGCAGGCTCACCACATTGGCTTCAGGCGGAACGAACTCCTGCACGCGCGGATCGATCGCGAAGCGGTTGAACAGCGAGCCGCCCGGCAGCTCGGTGGACGTGCCGGTGTGCGCGTCGTAGAGCTGGGCGCGGATCACGGTGATCGAACTGCTGCCGCCGATGGCCGGGACGCCATGGCACTGGGCGCACGACGTGCCGTTGAAGGTCGGTCCCAGACCGTTGGCCGCCAAGGTCTCGACCTCGTTGAAGGTGTCCTGGCCTTCCAGGAACACGTCGAGCGGCGCACCGGCGAGCGGATCGCCGATCTGCACCGGCGACGGTGCCGGTTTGTGTTTCGCGGCCTCGGCACCGGCGAGGCCGGTGCCGGTCATGGCGGCGACGCCGAGGAGTAGGAGGGTGGTTCTGAGCGCGGAGGTCGTCATGGCATGGTTTCTGCGAGTGGTGGTTGGGAGTCTGGGCGAAACGGAAAAATGGTCGGGCGCGGCGGTGCCGGCGTCTGGGGAGCCGCTCTGAGGCGCGCTCGTGCGCGTCTCTGCGCGGTTGCCGCAGCTGCTCGCGCAGGTGGTCATGGCAAAGCCACCAGGACGACCGCCGCCGCGCCATAGGCGTCGGCATTCGCGGTGCGTTCCTGCCAATAAAAGGCCTCGACGTTGAAGCGCACCTGCTTGCGCGGCCGGGTGAGCACGGCGAGCGCGTACTCGGTCAGGTCGCGGTCGGTGGCGCGGGCACCGCGTTCGACGAAGTCCACCATGGCGGTGACGGACATCTTGCCGGGGATGACCGCGTAATTGGCCATGCCCAGAGCGGTCAGGTCGTTGCCATAGAGCCTGCCGTCGACGGCGAAGTGCGGGTGCCGGTGGGCCTGGACCTCGGCGGCGAAGTACCAGCCGTGGTCCTGCAGGCCGTCCACGTCGACGTTGAGATCCGCGGCCAGGACGCTCTCGAACGAGCCATCGAGGGTGAGCGCCGCGCGCGGGTCATAGGCCAGTCCCAGTTCGAGGCGTCCGAAGCCGTCGGCGGCCCAGGCGACGCTGCCACCGACGCCGTTGTCCCCGCCGCGCTTGCCCAGGCCCTCACCGAGGACGTTCTGCACCACGAACGCCTCGACGGTCACGGGCAGTTCACCATCGGCGTAGATCACCCCGGCACCGTCGGACAGGAAGGGCAGGACTTCGCCCGGTGCGGCGTGGTTCTGCAGGTTCCAGTCCCAGGCCGCTGAATGGTTCACGCGCCACAGTTCGGGCGTGTGGAAGCCCTCCCAGCCCAGCCAGGTGTTCTGGAAGCGCCCACCACGGATGGTCAGTTCGCTATCGACGCGGTAGTCGATGAACGCCTGCTCGAGCAGGACGGTCTGGGTGTCGTAGATCGGCACCGTCGAGGCGAGGATGTCGGTGCGGAGGGTGAAGTCCTCGAACCGATAGGTGAGTTGCAGGTCCGCATCGCTCGGAAAAGTCAGTCTGGTTTCGTCCAGCCCGTTGCGCGCGTCGTCGGCATGCAAAGGGCTGCCCGACTGGGTGTTCGCGAGTTCGGCATGGGCCTCGCCGAAGCCGCCGAGGGACAGACCGGGGACCAATTCGGCGCCGTGCAGCGCAGGTAGCGCGAGGGATGACAGGCAGAGGACGAGGGGGAGGCGCATGCGATCTCGGGGTGCGACTAGGCGAGGCGGATGATGACGGGGTTTTGCGGCGCTCGACACGAGCGCCTGGTCCTCCGCCGAAGGGAAATCCCCCAGGAGCGAACCCCGTGCCCAACCCATATAACGAGGGGATGGTTGGACGGAAGCTTGGCAGAGTGCTCATCAGTGTTGCACACTTTCATTGCCATATGCACATACGTTATCACCACACTCGTGCAATTCGCATGCATCCGTGCAGTTTGTCCCATCGCGATGGACGTTTCGGCCGGCAGAGTGTTCCCTCGCGCTGCTTTCCAACCTTGGCACGTGCAACGCTGCCCCTAGCTCCGCCACCTTGTCGAGGATCTCATGAACCAGCGTCTCTGGACCCATTGCCCCATTGGCCTGCTCCTGGTCGGCCTCCTCGGGCTGGCATTGGCGGCCTGCGGACACCGCCTGGTCCGTGATGAATGGCACCCGGGCGTGCCCAAGACCAGCGGCATCGTCGACGGCGGGCATCAGGAAGGCGTGTGGACCTATTACTTCGAGAATGGCGAGAAGCAGGCTCAGGGTGCCTGGGAGCATGACTTCCAGACCGGGCGCTGGACCTGGTGGTATCCGAACGGCCAGACGCGGCAGGAAGGCGAATACGCCGGTCACGGACTCGATCCGTGGCATTTCTCGAGCTCACCGCGCACCGGTATCTGGCGCCACTTCTATGAGAATGGCCAGCTCTCAGCCACCGGTCCCTATGTGGCCGACCGGCAGGTCGGCACGTGGCAGTACTTCACCGCCGAGGGCCGGCCGTTCGCGACCGGGACCTACTCGGCAGGCATCAAGGACGGCGAGTGGACGTGGTACGGCAGTGATGGCGCGACCACGCTGCGTGGCGCCTACGCCATGGGTGTGCGCAGCGGCACCTGGACCACGGCCGCCCCAGCGGTCGCCGCGCCTGCGGCGGCCACGGCGCCGCAG
>JACDGQ010000118.1 GCA_013821615.1 Planctomycetota bacterium | reverse complement strand
GTCATGATCATCGACGCGAAGTCCGGCGCGGTGCTCGAGGAGCACGTCCTGATCCCGCCCGGCGGCGCGCCCGCCGGCGCCGTGCACGGGCAGTTCCGCCGCATCCGCGCCACCGCCGCGGGCACCTACCTGATCTCGTGGCTGAGCCTGGGAAAGGTCATCGAGTACGACCGGGAGTGGCGCGAGATCTGGTCCTACGCCACGCCACGCCCGTGGGCGGCGATCCGCCTGCATAACGGCAATACCCTGATCAGCGACGAGAGCCTGCGCCTGGTGCGCGAGGTCACGCCCGCCGGCGCGACCGCTTGGGAATTCACGCTCGCCGACCTGCCGCCCGGCATCCCCTTCCCCGACTCGCAGACCTGCGTGCGCCTGGCCAACGGCAACACCGTGCTGTGCTCGCGCGGCGCGCATGGCAAGGGCTGCCAGCTGGTCGAGATCACGCCTGCGAAGCAGGTGCGCTGGGCGCTCTACGACTGGAAGAATCTCGGCCCGGCGACCGCGGTGCAGATGCTCGATGACCCGGGCGTGCCCGAGCGGCCGGGCGATCTGCAGCGCTGAATCAGGCTGTCGCCCGCGCCTCGGCGTAGGTCACCATGCGGTCCAGCTGCGGGTCCCACAGGTACAGCGCGAGGCAGGCGCGGATGTCGCGCAGGCGCCACGAGGTGCGTCCGGGGCTCTGCAGCTCGGGCATGCCCTCCATCGCCTCGCGCAGGCGGTAGAAGGGGATGCGGTGGTTGAGGTGGTGGACGTGGTGGAAGCCGATCGAACCGGTGAACCAGTGCATCATCGGGCTCATCTCGAACATGCTCGACGAGGTCAGCGCGGCACCGGCGTACGACCAGTCGTGGCGGCGCGCGAGCTTGAGGCCCGGAAAGTTGTGCTGGGCATAGAACAGGTACGAGCCGATCGCCATCGACAGCGCGCTGGGCACGACCTGCGCGCACAGCGCGGTCACCCAGCCCCATTGCCAGGCCAGGACGGCGAAGACCAGGGCGTGCAGCAGCGCCGTGACCAGCGCGCCCCAGTGGCGCCGTGGCTGGCGGATGAAGGCGGCGCCGACCATCCCGCCCAGGATCAGCGTCAGGTAGCCGGCGAGCATGGTCAGCCCGTGGCGGGCGAAGCGGTAGCGGAGCAGCGCCCCGGGGGTCAGGCGCGCGGCCATCGCCACCGACAGGATGGGATAGGTGCCGACCATCGAGCCGAGCTGGCGCGCGTTGTTCTGGTGGTGGTGGTCGTGGGTCTCCTTCCACACCGAGCGGATGGTCAGCAGGTAGATGCCGACCAGCGACATCAGCGCCTGCGCCAGCGGATCGCGGGCGAACAGCGCGCCGTGGAGGGTGTCGTGGTAGAAGATGAACAGCCGCACCTGGACCAGGCCGACCAGCAGTCCGGCCGAGATCTGCAGTGGCCAGGCCTGGAAGTGGAAGACCAGCCACAGGCCGGTGCCCAGCACGACCAGGGTCTCGAGCAGCAGCCGCCAGCTCGTCCAGCGGTTCTCGGCCTGGAAGCCCTGCGACGCCCGCACCAGCTCGGCGCCGCTGCGCGGCGGGCTCGCCTCGGCAGCTGCCGTGACCGGTGCCGACTCCGCAAACTCAACACTCACCATGGTCGCTGCGCATCCTCGGGTGTGTGCGGGCAAGGGCCGGCGGGCCGGTCAGTCTGAGGCATGGTCGGACAACGGTAAGGATAACCAGTGTTCCGGGTTCCGGCGCGCAGGACACCGGCTCGCTGCGCAGCGTGCGGTGGACTGTCGCAGCGGTGATGAAGGGCGCATGAAGTGGCGTGGGGACACGATCAGAATGCGACGCCCTGGAGTCCCGCGGATCCTACCATCGGAACGGGCACCTCGCGTAGCGCACCTGGGATTCCCACCATAAAAGCATTGATACCGAAGTTCAGGACGGCGAGGATGCCCTTTGAGCCGGCTGGTGATCAGGATCCCCGCCGCCCGCTCAGCTTCGCGCGTGCCTGCATCGTCGAGCACCTGCACCCTGGGACGTCCACCGTCGTAAAGGACCGCTTTATGCGCAGCCTGCTCCTGCTCCTGCTGTCGGTCCTCGCGCAGCTGCCCGCGGCAGACGGCGGCAAGCCCGCCTACGAGGTCATCGACTGGTCGAAGGCGGCCAAGGGCCTGCCCGGCGACACCAAGGGCGAGCTCAAGCACCCGGTCAAGAATTCCGCGGTCATGCGCTGGCACATCTACGCGCCGGCGGCGCTGCCCGACAAACCCATCCTGGGCCTGATCCTCGGCTTCCACGGCACGAACGGCACCGAGGACACCATGAGCGGGCAGGCCCACGAGAGCTTTGCGGAGAGCGGTCTGGCCGACGGCTACATCATCGCCGCCGGCAAGTCGCTCGGTACGGGCTGGACCGCCGGCGACGAACAGGCGGTGCTGCAGTTCGTCGACTGGCTGCAGACCGTCTACCCGATCGACAAGCGGCGGATGTTCATCTGGGGCCACTCCAACGGCGGCTTCATGACGAGCTGGTTCGGCAGCCGCCACGCCGACCGCTTCGCCGGCCTGGTGCGCTTCAGCGGCTACGGCCAGGACGTGCCCGACAAGGCCGGCATGGGACTGGAGTACTACCTCGTCCATGGCGACAACGACGCGGCCGTGAAGGTCGACCAGTCGCGCGCGCTGCGCGATCGCCTCATCCACGGCTTCCACTACGTCTACCGCGAGATCAAGGGCGCCGACCACAGCAGCTTCTTCTCCATCAAGCCGCTGCGCGACGATGCGGCGCGCTGGATCGACGGCCTGCGCCACAAGACCGTCGCGCCCACCGAGAGCGAGCGCGCGTGGCTCAAGGGCGTGGTCACCGATCACGCCGGCGAGCCGCTGGCCAAGCCCGAAACCTGGGCCGAGCTGGTGCGCATCGGCGGGCCGCTCGCCTGGCAGGTCGCCGGTCGCGCGGCGAAAGCCAAGGAGCCGGCCGTGCGCCTCGCCCTCGCCCAGGCGTGTGCGCGCGTGCGCTTCGACGACGACGAGGCGGTGGCCGCGCTCACGAAGCTCTCTGACGACGCCGATGCCGACGTGCGCACCGCCGCCATCGCCGCGCTCGCCGTGCACGCCAACTGGCGCGACCAGACCGCGCAGACCACGCTGGTCAAGCTCGCGATGAACAAAAAACGCAGCGCCGAGGACCGCCTGTCCGCTACCACCGGCCTCGCCCATGATTTGGCCCTGCCCATGCTCGGGACCTGGACCGATGATCCCGCCCTGTTCGAGGGCGCGGTGACGCTGCTCGACAGCGACGTGGACGACATCCGCACCACCATCTTCGCGCCCCTCAAGCCGGCGGTGGTGGACGGCCTGGGCTACGATCCGCTCGCCGCGGCCCCGGCGCGCAAGGCGCCGATCGAGGCGTGGCGCACCTGGTTCAACGTGCGCAGCACGACCAACGGCAAGGCGGTCGCCGGGAAGTGACCGGTTCTCCGGCGCGCGGCGCTGGAGAGCGTCAAAGCGCGCAGGGGGGCATCCGGCGCGGCGGCGGCAGATGACTGAGGCCTATAAAAGGATAAAAGGGTCTTTTTATAGTGTAGTGGCTGCGGCGGAGCTAGAACGGGCGCGTCTCCCACATCCATCCGCCTGCGGGACGGTCGCCCCACTCCCAAGACCCGAGGATCGCCATGAACACCACCCCCATCATCCGCCGTGCCCTCACTTTTTGCCTGTCCGGGTGCGTGGCCTTCGTGCTCGCCGCCGCGGCCAGCCCGCGATTGACCGCGGCCGAGGGCGGCGCCCTGGACGGCTGCGAGAAGATGTGCGCGGAGATGAAGGCCGAGAAGGCCAAGCTCGCCGCCGACCGCAATGCCCAGGACGCCGAGCTCAACGCGCAGATCGCCGCGATGAACAGCGCCACCGGCGAGCAGAAGCCGGCGCTGATGGCCGCGGTGATCACGCACATGGTGGCGCTGCGCATCGCCATGGACGCGCGCAAGGACAAGCTCGAGGAGGACATGATGAAGCACATGATGGAGCACGCCGCGCAGGGCAGGGAGTCCACTGCGAAATGCACCATGATGAAGGATATGAAAGAAATGAAGCAGACCGAGGCGAAGCCTGGCGAAGGTCACGAGGGTCACGACGGCCACAAGTGACGCCAGTGCCCGGCGGACCGCCAGGCTGTCCGCCCACACCACCATCCCCCAAGGACCAGCCCATGCAATCCAACCACGTCGCCATCTGGATGGACCACCGCGAAGCGCGGGTCTTCCACATCACCCGCGAGCGCAATGAGGAGGAGACCCTGAAGGCGCACCGCCCGGTGCACCACCAGCATCAGCGCGGTCCGGAGGGCGGCATCGCCCACCCCGAGGACGATCGCAAGTTCTTCCACGAGATCGCACGCACCGTCGATTCCGCCACCGACATCCTGATCGTGGGCCCGTCGACGGCGAAGTTGCAGTTCATCCGCTACCTGCACCTCCACGAGCACGCGCTGGAGCCGAAGATCGTCGGCGTCGAGACCGTCGACCATCCCACCGACCGGCAGATCATCGCCTACGCTGAGACCTACTTCAAGAAGACCGACCAGATGCGCTGAGCGGCCGTCGGCCTGGGCGTCAGGCCCGGTCGCGAGATTCCCGCGCGCGCTACTTCGCCGGCTTCGCCCGCTCTACATCGCCCGCGTTCGCGCTGTAGACGCGCACGTAGTCGACGTACATGTCGGCGATGCCGCCGTAGCGCGCGAGGTCGACCGGCCAGCCGCCGCCGGTGGCGAGGTTGATCAGGAAGTAGAAGGGGGTCGTCTTCGAGACCTCCAGGGTCGGGTGGCGGCCCATCTCGACGTCGTCGCAGTAGTAGATCGTGTCGGTGGTGGTGATCTTGCAGCCGTAGGTGTGGAAGGCCTGGAACCACGTCGACGCGATGCCCTTGGCGCGCATCGACACCACCGGCGCGCCGGGGCCGATGGCCTTCAGCGCGGCGTCCTCGGCGCGCTTGCCGGCCGCGCCCTGATTCCAGGCGTGCGGGGTGATGCAGAACTTGTCGCCGGCGTTCGGGCGCCCGGAACCCTCGCCGCCGTAGGCCTCGATGATGTCGAGCTCGTCGCAGGGCACGCGCTGGTCCGGGTAGGCGGCGGGCTTGTTGAGCAGCCAGAACGCTGGCCACGCGCCGGTGGCGTTGGCGCCCAGCAGGCGGCACTCGAAGTAGCACGGCGCGCTCGCCACCACGCCGGAACCGTCCTTCTTCAGCGCCGAGAGCAGGCCGGCGCTATGCTTGGCCTCGTCGGCGCGGATGCGCAGCCAGGTGCCGACCTGGGTGAAAGGATTGCCGGGCTCGCTGAGGTCGGTGAAGCGCAGACTGCTGAAGTCCTGGCCGCCATCCGGCGGCTTGTGGCTGAAGTACGTGGCCGCCGTGTCTTTGGCCGAGATCGTCGGCATCTTTGTGAAGTCGTCCGCGAACAGCAGGGTCATGTCCGCAGCCGCGGGCGGCGCGGTCCTGGGCATGCCTTCGAGGAACGGCGCGCCGCCGCGGTTGAAGAGCTGCAACCAGCAGGTGTCGCGCAGGCTGCCGTTGCTGGCGGTGATGCGCACGCACAGCGGCCCGTGCGGGAAGTCGTTCGCCGGGAAGGTCAGCGTGCCCTTGCCCGCTGCATCGAGCGTGATGGAGCCGACCGTGGCCTCGGCGCCGGCGCCCGCGCCCTGCTTCCAGCAGCTCACCGTCGCCGTGGCCAGGCCCGGCGCGACGATGGCGAGCGGCGTGTCGCCCTCGATGTCGCCGCCGTAGGCGGGCGCGGTCACCGCGACCACGCCGCGCTCGACGTTCGGATCGATCGCCACCGGCGTGACCGCGACCTCGGCGGCGCTGGCGAAGCCGCCCACGCCCTCCAGCACCTCGAGGCGGACGTAGCGCGCCTGGACGGGCGCGAACACCGCGACCTTGCGCTTGCCCGTAGCGGCCCACTGGCCGTCCTTCGCGACCACCGTGAAGGCGAGCCCGTCGCTGCTGACCGCGACGTTGTAGCGGGTCACGGTGCCGTTGCCGCCATCCGGCCGGGGCTGGTACATCAGGCACGCGACCGCGGCCACCTCACCCTGGTCGATCATCAGCCACTGCGGCAGGGTCGCGCGCGGCTCGCCCCAGCGGCTGTGCCACAGGCTGCCGCCGTCGCCGTCGAGCGCGCGGCCGGGCTCGTTGCCGCCCTGGAAGCTGCTCGCGGTGGCGACCGGCTGAGGCTTCGTGGCGGTGCCCTCGGCGGCCGGCGCAGCGCCGGTCATCAGGATCAGCAGCAGGGTGGGAATCGCGACTGCGCAGGACAGCAGGGCGGCGTGGCGCATCGGGGCTCCTCGGGCAGTTCCAAACGCCCGGCAGCATGCGCTGTGACCCGGGCGCGGCGTGGCCGCTGATGGTTCACCGGCGGTGGCATCCGTCCATCGCGACATTCCCACCCGTGGCGCGCGTGGCTGATGCGCGATGCGCAATTCACCCAAGTGCAAACGAGGATTGCGGAAGTAGGCGGTGTGCGGATCCAGTCCGTCAGATCCAAGTGGCGCCATGTTTCCCAGCAGGCGGCCGCTGCGCGGGCTCCCTACTTCGGCATCACGTTGATGGTGCCGTAGATCTCATTGACCGCCGGCTGGTGCGCCGCGTCCTCGAGCTGGTAGGTGATCGCCACCTGCATCGCCGGCTGCAGGCCGGGGATCTCGAGCGTCACCATCTTGCCGTCGCCGGACAGCGTGGCCTTGGTCGCGTCGAGTTTGTCGTGGCCCTTCTTCTGGCCGTTGGTGACCAGATAGTCGTCCGAACCGTAGGTCGCGGTCCAGTGGTAGTTCCACTCCTCGATCGCGAAGCTGTCGGCGGTCACCGAGGCACGGTCGAGCGGGCTGGTGAAGCCGATCGCCACGCCGGTGGCGGTGACATGCAGGCTGATCGGCATGCACACCGGCTTGCCGGCGTAACGCACGCGCTGCAGGCAGCCGTCGAGTCCGGCGTTGGTCTGCCAGCCCTTGATGCCGCAGACGTAGAGCTGGTTGTCCCTGGGGCTGAAACGGCCGCGCATCAGGCCCGAGGCGAACTTGAGCTTGAAGCCGACCACGGCGCCCTGGGGGACGCCGCCGACCTCTTCATGCATGACCGCGAACAGCGTCGATTTGCCGTAGGACAGGTGCAGCATCTGCCCGCCGAGCGGGCCCCAGCCTGCCTTGGGCGCCCACACCTCGCCGCCGCTCGAGTTGTCGATCGGCATCGGGATCCAGCACAGTGGCGGGTCGAACGTCGCGGGGTGGTGGTCGTTGATGTCCTGGTTCTCCTTCACGCGCGGTTCCGCGACGTAGCCGTAGAAGCCGCCCTTCGTGACCAGGTTGATCTTGCAGGCCGGGGTCCAGTGGCCCTGGTTGTCGCTGGTCGTGAGTTCGTCATTCGGCCCCATGCCCATGCCGTTGGGCGCGCGGAAACCGGTCGCGAGGATCTCGCTCGACGCGCCGTCCTTGGCGATCTTGAACACGCACGAGTGCAGCGGCAGGTCGTGCGGCACGCGATTGCCGCCCTTCACGTAGTAGAAGTTGCCGGCGCGATCGGTCTGCAGGTCGAACGAGAAGTCGTGGTAGTCGTTGAAGATGGTGTCGGCGTTGAAGAAGCACTGGTAGAAATCGGCTTCGCCGTCGTGGTTCAGGTCCACCAGCCGGGTGATCTGATCGCGGCCGAGCACGTAGACGGTGTCGTCGACGATGCGCAGGCCGAGCGGTTCGAACAGCCCGCTGGCGAGACGCTTCCAGGTCAGCGTGCCGAGCGTCGCGTCGATCCCCGAGACCACCCACACCTCGCCCGCGAAGGTGCACAACGCGAGGCGCCCGTCGGCGAAGAAGTCGAGTCCGGTCGGGCGCAGCCAGGAATTCCACGGCGTTTCGCTCGGCAGCTTGAGCGTGTCGACGAGGTAGGCGCCGTCGCCGGTGCCCAGGGTTCCGGTGGTGGTGATGGCGGCGGTAGACTGCGCCGGACCGCCCATGCACAGGGCGGCCAGGTCGGGCGATGCCGGCAGGTCCTGCACCTGCGCGGCGAACGCCGCCAGCGCGGTCTTCGCGCCACTCCAGATCGCCACCGTGCAGCGCGCCGGGGCGGACTGCGCCGGCAGGCGCAGCAGGGCCTTGCCATCCTGGACCACCAGGGTCGCACCGTGCGG
>JACDGQ010000117.1 GCA_013821615.1 Planctomycetota bacterium | reverse complement strand
GAGTGCGGAGTGACCGTTCGACGATGCGAGCGAGGGTGGCCTTACGTGCGCGGATGGGCTCAGATGCGCACGAACGCGGCGCAGACGAACTGACCACGGTCACTCCGCACTCCGCACTCCGCACCTCGCACTCCGCACCGCGCACCCCACAACTCCCCAATGGCGGTCGTAGCCCGAGGCCACAACCGCTTCAGGCGCGGTTCTTCACCAGCAGCAGCCGGTTCGGCTCGCCCGTCTTGTACTGGTAGTCGACGCGGTCCATGATGCGGCGCATCAGGAACACGCCCAGGCCGCCGGAGCGGCCGTTGGCGGCGTGCTGGGCGATGTCGACATCGGTCATCGACTTCGGGTCGAACGAGGCGCCCTGGTCGACGATCTCGATGAGGAACATGTCCGGGGTGACCTGGACGGTCAGGTCGATGGTCGCCTTGCCGCGCGGCTGGTCGGCGTAGCCGTGCTCGATGATGTTGGTCACCGCCTCGTCGACCGCGATCTGCAGGCGGTTGAGATAGTGCGCCGGGAACTCGCCGCACTGCACCCCGCTGCGCACCAGTTCGCGCACCTGGGCCAGGTAGGCCAGGTCGTTGTTGATGGTCAGGCGCTGGCGGAAGTCGCTCACGAGGTGCGCTTCACCGAGATGATGGTCAGGTCGTCGGACTGCTCGGCGTCGCCGCGGTGCTCGGCGATCTCCTCGACCACGCGCGCCAGCATGGTGCGCGCGTCACCGGCGCCGTAGCGGGCGATCGCCTCGTAGAAGCGCTCCTCGCCGAACTCCTGGTTCTCGGCGTTCATCGCCTCGGGGAAGCCGTCGGTGAAGATCACCATGGTGTCGCCGGGCTGGAGGACGGTGCGGGTCTCCTGGATGGTCTTGTCGAAGACCGGGCCCTCGTTGAAGCCCAGGGCGATGCCCTTGCCGGTGCCGAGTTCGTAGGTGCCCGTGGCGGCGCGGTAGATGACCATCGGGTTGTGCCCGGCCGAGGCGTAGGTCAGGCCGCCGGTGCGTTCGTCGAGGATGGCGTAGAAAGCCGTCACGAACATGCCGCGCTTGATCTGCCGGGCGATCAGGCGGTTGGTGTCCTTGAGGGTGTCGGCGGCGCGGTGCTGGTACTTGTTGGCGACCAGGCGCACGATGGTGCGCGTCACCGCCATCACCATCGAGCCGGGGATGCCCTTGCCCGAGACGTCGGCGACGATGAAGCCCCACAGCCCGTTGCCGAGCGGGATGAAGTCGAAGTAGTCCCCCGAGACCGCCTTGGCGCCCTGGTAGAAGGCGGCGCAGTCGTAGCCGGTGATGGCTGGAGCCTCGGCGGGCAGCAGCTGGCGCTGCACCTCGTGGGCGATCGACAGCTCGTACTCGGCCTTCTCCTGCTCGACCAGCGCGACCTGCGCGACTTTGAGGTTCTGGGTCATGCGGTTGAACTCGACGGCGAGCTGGCCGATCTCGTCCCGGGAGCGCGGCTTGGTCTCGTGGTCGAGGCGGCCGCGCGACACCACCTTCATGTCGTGGATGAGCAGATCGAGCGGCTTGGTGATGTTGCCGGCCAGCCAGTTGGCCACCGCGATGACCACGCCGATGGCGATGATCACGGCGATGCCGATGGTGGTGAAGAGGTTGTTGCGCACCTTCTTGACCGAGTCCGCGGCGATGTCGACGCGCACGTGCGCGTTCTCGCCGCTGGCGGTCTTGCCGAAGCTGCTGTCGAGGAAGATTTTGAAGCGGTAGATCGGGACCTCGCCGTTCGCGGTCGCCTTGACGCCCGGGTAGACCTGGATGAAGTCCTTGTTCAGCTGCATGTTCGCGCCCAGTTTGGGCACATAGATCGAGGTGAACTGCGAACCGACCACGGTCGAGGAGTCCTCGACGCCGATGCCGACCCCGGCGATCTCGGGCACCCCCGGGCAGTCGAAGCGGATGGCCAGGATGTCGCTGGCATTGACCCCCTGCATGCCCCAGTCGCGGGCGTCGGTCAGGTAGCCGACGATCTCGTCCTTGATCTCCTGCTGGGTGGGCATCGCCACCACGGTGTCGCTCAGGCGCTTGTCGGTCAGTGATTTCAATTTCTTCAGCTTGACGTTGACGGCGTTGGCGATCTGCGCGGCCATGCGCGCGATCTCGATGCCGTCGTGCTGCTTCTGGCCGAAGAGGAAGCTGTTGACGGTTCCGGCCATGGCCAGGCCGAGGCCGATCAGCACCACCGCGGTGATGCCGGTCAGCACGAGCATGAACTTGGCGCGCAGGCCAAGCCCGCGCGCGTTGGCGACGCCGGCGGGGCCCGCGGCGACGGTGCCGCGCTTGGGCTGCTTCATGGGGCCGGAGATCTCGCGTTTCGGCCCACCGCCCTGCTGGCCGCTGGCGCGAGGATTTGCCGACGTGGTGGGCGCGTAGCTGCCGGACGAGGCCGGCGTGCGCACCGAGTCGCTGTTCTGCTGCACGCCGTGCGAGGACGACACGCCCACGGAACGGGCGGCCGGGCGCCGGGCGGAGGCCTGGGCGGCGGTGGTGCGCTTGCTGTCGAAACGGCGATTGGCCATGCGGTGGTTCCAGCCCGGGGCGATCCTGAGCGGTGGCTCCCTTTCAAGGACGGGCCATGCCGCTCAATGCAGCATGGCGGCAGCGAGGATGCCTGCGACCAACCCGGCAGCGAGATCGTCGGCGAGGATGCCCCACGCTCCCGGAAGTCGCTCCAAGCGATTTATCGGCCAAGGCTTGCTGATGTCAAATACCCGGAAACCCACCACTACCGCAAGCACCGACTGGAGCGGGATGGCGGTGAGCGTGGCACTCGGCAGGACGGCCAGGCCGAGCCAGACCCCGGCGACCTCGTCGATCACCACCTGCGAGGGGTCCTGGCAGCCGAAGCGGCGCACCGCGCCGGGGCAGCTGGCCAGACCCACCGCGGTGGCGAGGACGGCGAGCAGGGCGCAGGCGGCCTGGGCCTGACCACCAGCCATGACCAGGATCGGGAGCGCCGCCACGCCGGCCGCGACGCTGCCCCAGGTGCCGGGGGCGGGACGCAGGAAGCCGACGCCCAGGGCGGTCGCACCCAGCACGGACAGGGTTGCACCCAGACCGGCAGGCTTCGCCCGCAGCGCGGTGTGCGGCGGCTCGCCGCCAGTCACCTCAGGCGTCGACATCCAGTTCGCCGAAGCGTCCCTCGACGAGCTTGGCCAGGGCTTCTGTGGCCTGCTTGGCGTCTGGGCCATCTGCACTTATGATCAGCTGGCTGCCGCATTCGGCGGCCAGCATGAGCAGCTCGAGGACGCTCTTGGCGTTGACCACCATGTCGTCCTTGGCAATCGTGATCTCGGCCACATAGCGGCTCGCCGTGGTCGCGATCTGCGTCGACGGACGGGCGTGCATGCCCATCTTGTTGCTGAGCACCACCGTCGCCTCGGCCGTCGCCATGTGCATCTCTCCGCGGTTGGAAGCCGCCTGCCCGGGGTCGCTGCCGGATGCATTTCCAGCGCCGGAAGCCCCACCGGTGTATCGTCTTGTAGCACGCTCCGCCAGCAAGGCAAAGGTCTGGCGCATGCGCCATGGGCAGGTTCCGGGCCACCGTTCCAGCCTGGCCAGTGGGGCCCGCAGCCGGGGGTCACTCCCCGCGGAACAAGCGGTCGGCGAAGCGCTTGTCGAGGGCTTCGACTTCGCGCACCCGGCCGGCGGTGTCCTCGATGTCGTAGGCGACGCGGCGGAAGTACACCGCCTGGCCGCTGTAGAGCGTGTAGCAGGCGCGCGGGTTGCGGTCGCGCGGCTGGCCGACCGAGCCGACATTCACCAGGTACTTGCCGTCGGAGACGTCGAAGCCGTCCTCGAGATCGCCCGCGGGCAGGAAGCAGCGGTCGGCGGTGAACACCCCGGGCCGATGGGTGTGCCCGACGAAGCACAGACGCTGGAAACCGGCGAAGATCGAATCCATCTTGTCCGGGTCTGCACCTTCCCACAGGTCGCTCTCCAGGACGTACTCCATGACCGGATCGCGCGGGCTGCCGTGGACCAGCAGCAGGTCGCCGAGCTCGTGGCGGATGGGCAGGTTCTGGAGCAGTTCAAGGATGGCCTTGCGCTGCGCGACCGGCTGGACCTTCTGCAGGGTGTCGCGCGTCCAATCGATGGCGCGCTTGGCGGCGGCGTGGAAGCCGTAGGCACCATAGAGCAGGGCGTGCTCGTGGTTGCCCATCAGGATGAGCTTGCAGCGCGAGGCCACCAGGTCGATGCACTCACGCGGTTGCGGACCGTAGCCGACGACGTCGCCCAGGCAGAAGATGCGCTCCACCGTGCCCAGCGAATCGATGTCCGCGAGCACCGCGTTGAGCGCGGCGAGGTTGGCGTGGATGTCGGAGATGAACGCTATCACGGGCGCGGCGCCGGGGGTGGATCAGCCATGTTCCGCAGGCGCCTGCGGCTGTCCAGCATTCAGGGCGGGAGTCTGCCTGCGCCGGACTGACGACCCCAGACCCTCGACCCGAGATCGCGGTCCATCGACCAATCGCCCAATCCGAGCAGCGCATGGACGGTGGTCATCGGCCTCGGGGATAGGGTCTCTGGCCCGGGTCAGGGAGAAGGTCTAACGCTTGCCTTTGCGTTTGCGCTCGCCGCCTCCGCCCTGCTTGCGCGTGGTGCGCCGGGAGCCCTGCGCATCCTTGCTGTCGCCCGGTGCACTACGACCGCGATTGCCACCACGGTCGCCGCCCTGGTTGCCACCCTGGTTGCCACCACGATTGCCGCCGCGGTCGGCGCCACGGTCGGCGCCACGGTCACTACCACGCTCGCCTCCTCGCTCGCCTCCACGACCGCCGCCCTGATGGCCGCCGCGGTCGGGACCCCGGGCAGCGCCGCGGTCACCGCGTTGCGGCTCCCCGCGCGCGCCGCGCGTCTGTGGCGCACGGTCACCTCCGGCGATGCGGGCGGTGCGCCCGGTCGGCAACTGCGCCTCGCTGAGACCCAGCACCACGTCGGCCTTGGCGATATCGACCGAGACCACCTGCACGTCGAGTTCGGTGCCGAGGGTGATGACCCGGCCGCTGTGGCGGCCGACCAGGCACGAGCGCTCGGCGTCGAAGACGTAGAAGTCGTCCTTCAGCTCGCGCATCGGGATGAAGCCCTCCATGCCGGTCTCGAGCAGCTGGACGGACAGCCCGCCGGGAGTGGCGCCGGTGATCACGCCGGGGAACTCCTCGCCCATGCGCGCGGCCAGGTAGCGCGCCGACTTGCGCGCGTGCAGGTCGCGCTCGGCGGCCTCGGCGCGCTGCTCGAGGTTCGACGACTGGCGCGCCAGCGCATCGAGGTAGCTGCGCCGCAGTTCGACGTCCTTGTAGCCGGGCAGGCCGAGCCCGTGCTTGACCAGGCGGTGCACGAGCAGGTCGGGGTAGCGGCGGATCGGGCTGGTGAAGTGCGCGTAGGTCTCGAAGGCGAGCGCGTAGTGGCCGATGTTGTCGACCGCGTAGACCGCCTTCTTGAACGAGCGCAGGCACAGGAAGTTGAGCACCAGGCGCGCCGACGGCGGTTCCGCGGCGAGGCGCCCGAGGGTCTTCTGCAGGCCAAAGCGGTTGGCGGTGTTTGCGTCGGTGATGCCGTAGACCTCGAGCATGTGTGCGAAGACCTTCATCTTCTCCGGGTCCGGCATCTCGTGGATGCGGTAGACGCAGGGCAGGCCCTTGGCGTCCAGCCACGCGGCGACCGCGCGGTTGGCGAGCAGCATGCACTCCTCGATGAGCTGGTGCGAGATGTCGGTGCTCTCGCGGTCGACCTCGATGGGGATGCCGTCGACGTCGAGTTTGAAGCGGTGCTCGACCGAGAACAGGTTGAGCGCGCCAGCCTTCTCGCGCCCGCGGCGCAGGCCCTGGGCGATGTCGCTGACCTGGACCAGCACGCCGCGCACGTCGGCGGGCCAGCGGTCGGTCTCGTCCTGCTTCTCGAGCACGGCCAGGGCCTGCTCGTAGGTGAAGCGGTGGCGGCTGTTGATGATGGTCTCGGACAGGCGCGTGTGGATCAGGTTGAAGCGGCTGTCGAGGGTCAGGAAGGCGCTCAGGCAGTAGCGGTCGCGGTTCGGCACCAGGCTGCAGAGACCGTTGGAGAGTTCCTCCGGCAGCATCGGGATGACGCGGTTGATCAGATAGATGCTGGTGGTGCGCTTGGCCGCCTCGGCGTCGAGCGGGGTGTGTTCCTTCACGTAGTGGCAGACGTCGGCGATGTGCACGCCCAGCACCCAGTGGCCCTCGGCGTCCTTCTCGAGACTGATGGCGTCGTCGAAGTCCTTGGCGGTCTCGGGATCGATGGTGAAGACCAGCTTCTTCCGCAGGTCCTCGCGCTTGCCCGCGGGGAACTTGTCGCCGTAGGCGCGCGCCTGCTCGACGGTCTCCTTGGGGAACTCGCCGGGCAGGTCGTGGACCAGGCAGACGTAGCGGAAGTCGGCGATCTCGGGGGTCTCGTCGGCGAGGATGCGGCCGATGTGCACGCCGGCGGCACCCGTGGGATCGATCACCACCGTGCCGACCACGCGGTCGCCGGCCTGGTACTGCTGGTAGAACTGCGCGTAGGCGCTGAGCACCGGCAGCTGGCCCTCGCGGCGGTTGTCGGGGATCAGCACCGCGCCACCCGGGCGGAAGTTGACCGTGCCCAGGACCTCGCGGCCGGCGCGGCGCAGAATGCGCGTGATCAGCGCGAAATCGTCCTCGCCGACCATCGCCTGGGCGACGTCGCCGGCGCGCGCGCCGATGGTGTAGCGCGGGTTGACCGGCAGGACCTTGCCGTCCGGGAAGCGCGCCTGCATCAGGGTGGTGTCGGCGCTACCCTCGAGCGGGGTCAGCAGCACCGAGAACTCGCCTTTGGTCCCGGAGACCTGGTAGCGGCCGGGCCGCACCTCCAGGACCTGGCCCTGCTCGACCAGCCGGCGCAGCATCAGACCGATGTCGCGGCTGTCGGCCTCGCGCTTCAGCGCGGCGGCGAGCTGGGTGGCGGTGGCGCCGCCCGGCATGGCGGCGAGGGCGGTGAGCAGCGCCTGGGCGGGACCCTGCACGACACTGGCGGCGCCCGGGACCATAGGTGGGGCGGCGCCGGCAGCCCCGCCCGGTGCTGCTTCCGGGGCCACCGCCTTCACGCGCTGGCGGGGTGTCGCCGCCTGCATCGGGAAGCGGCTCTTCAGGTACTCTTTGGCGGTCGATTTGCCGAAAGGAGTGCTGGACTTTGCGGGACGTCGGGCCATCTTTCTTCTCTCTCTGGCGGCGCCGTTTACAGCGCAGCAGCCGGGCAGAAGCACACGGCGTCGATGCCACCTGTCCAGTGCTTTCACCCCGGCTGCGCGCGACCCCGGCCCGACGACCGCACGGACGCGGACCCCACGCTTCCGCACCCGACGACCTTGAGAGGCCCCGCACGCGCATGATGAAAGGGCAGCTACCGGCCACCGACCAGCTCCTGGCGGCGCTCACCGTCGCGCGTCTGGGCAGCTTCACCCGCGCCGCGCAGGAACTCGAACTGAGCCAGCCCGCGCTCAGCCGCCAGGTCATGGGCCTCGAGCGCGCGCTCGGGGTCAAGCTCTTCGAGCGCGTCGGCCGCGCCGTGCGCCTGACCTCCAGCGGCGAGGAGCTGGTCGGCCGCGCCGGCCCCCTGCTCGAGGAACTCAGCCGCGTCACCAGCAACCTGTCCGCGGCCAACGGCTCCAGCGCTGGGCGCGTGCGCCTGGGCGCCAGCGAGTCGGTGGCGGTCAACTCGCTGCCCGGCATCCTGCGCCCCTACTTGCAGTCCAACCGCCGCGTCAACCTGCGCCTGATCTGCCGCACCAGCGAACGTCTACCCGAGATGATCGCCAGCGGCGAGCTCGACATGGCGGTCTGCGCGGTGGAATTCGACCCGCCCGGCCTGGCCTGCAAGCGCCTGTGGGACGAGGAGCTGGTCCTGGTCCTGCCGATCAACCATCCGTCGCGCAGCCGCACCATCGCGAGCTACAGCCAGGAGGAGTTCATCCTGCTGCCGCCGAGCACGGTCACCCGCCGCCTGCTCGACCGCGCCCTCGCCGACAAGGGCATCGAGCTGAAAGTCGCGCTCGAGCACGACAGCCCCGAGGTCATCAAGGCGATGGTCCTCGCCGGCCTCGGCCTCGCCATCCTGCCCGAGCCCTGCGTGCGCAAGGAGACCCGCCGC
>JACDGQ010000116.1 GCA_013821615.1 Planctomycetota bacterium | reverse complement strand
CCCGCAGATGCCGGTGATCGCGGACTCGCGGCGCAGCCTGCGCGACTACCCACCGGTGATCTTCAAGATGAACGCCGCCGAACTCGCCGCCATGTCCGGGAGCGCGGGCGGCCGCGGCCTGGACGAGGTCAAGAGCGCCGCCCGCGCCCTGGCGCACGCCAACGGCCAGCTGGTGTTCATCACCCTGGCCGAGCAGGGCATCGTCGGCGCTGCACCCGGCGGCGCCGTCGAGCACGTCCCCGCCCTGCCGCTGCGCGGCCCCATCGACATCGTCGGCGCCGGCGACTCGGTCACCGCCAACCTGATCGCTGCGACCGCCGCCGGCGCCACCCTGCGCGAGGCCATCGAGCTCGCCATCCTCGCCTCATCGCTGGTCATCCACCAGCTCGGCACCACCGGCACGGCCGGCGTGGAGCAGATCGCGGAACTGCTGCCAGCGCTGGGGTGAGGCGCCACGCCGGACCTTGCCATCGCAGCGAAGGCCGATGCACTCGCCGCAATGCCGGATGTCCCCACGCGCTTCGTGCTGTTCGCCTTCGGCGAAGAGCTGGCCGCCTACACCCAGGCGCACCTCGCCCTGCTGACCACCATGGCCAATGCGCCCGCGGGCTGTGAATTCGTGGTCGTCACCACCCACCCGCGGAATTTCCACTGGTTCGACGGGCGGCTGCGCCTGCTCGTGATCGACGGCCAGCAGCTCACGGCCTGGAAGGGCCCCGGCGGGTTCTTCTGGCGCACCAAGATCGAGGCCATCCGCCACGCGGCCGCGCTGGGCCCGGCGCACATCGTCTACCTCGACTCCGACGTCCTCGCCACCGCCCCGCTCGCCGAGCTGTGCGCGGGCCTGGCGCAGGGCCGGGTCTACATGCACCAGCGTGAGTTCACCCTCGGCGGCACCCGCCGCCGCGGCCACCGCGCGCTGCGTCAGCTCATCCCGCGGACCCACGCTGGCACCAGCGTGGCGCTGGAAAGTGAGATGTGGAACGCCGGCGTGGTCGCCGTCGGCGCCACGCAGCACGGCCTGCTCGGCCACGCCCTGGCGCTGTGCGACTCCTTCATCGCCGCTGGCCAGCACACTCTGCACGAGCAGTTCGCCTTCAGCGTCGCTCTCGCCGGCACCGGCGCGCTGCACGCCGCCGAGCCCTGGATCCTGCACTACTGGGGCAACAAGCCCGGCTTCCAGGAGGCGATCAACGCCCAGCTCGCCGCCATCTGGATCCGCCAGCTGAACGTCGACCAGGCCATCGCCTTCGTTCAGGCCAACCCCATCCGCCGCCCGGTCTCGGTGCGCCGGCGCTGGTGGAACCGCTGGTTCAAGGGGTTGGCGGGCGTGGCTGGCTGAAGGGCCTTCGAGGAAGTGCAGCGTAGATAGACAATAGGCTCCGCCCACGCCTGGTTTCTACTGTGGGCATGAACCGGTGCCCAGAGCAGAGGATGGTCCACGCGCTGGAGCGGTGGGCGGTGCTGGTCACGGCAGCTCTTTTCGCGCCATGCGCTGCAGTCGAAGCCAGGACCTCATCGCTGGACCTGGCGACCTGCGTCTGCGCGTGCCTCGCGGATGGTTACGTCTTCCCCGACCGATTGGCTTCAGAACCCATGATGGTGGCCGCCTGCTCGTCATTCCAGAGCACCGACGGCCAGTTTACCGCAAGCTGGACCAGCGATGGTCTGGTT
Organism: Planctomycetota bacterium; assembly: GCA_013821615.1. Lineage (GTDB taxonomy): Bacteria > Planctomycetota > UBA11346 > UBA11346 > UBA11346 > BOG-1363. Next base: position 6,551 of record JACDGQ010000116.1, on the reverse strand, counting down.
GCAGTCCGATCTGCGCATGAGACGTCGCGCAGCATCCTCGCCCGAGCGATGCCGCAGACCGTTCAGCAGGTCGGAACGCTGATCGACGACATCGGGCGCTGGGCGGCAGCGAATGGCCTACCGGCGGAGGAGTGCCTGACCTGGGAACGGGCGATGATCGCCACGTCGCTGAGCGTTCTCGACCCGTATTCCACCATCCTGCCGCCGACGCGGGCGCGTGTCCGCGATGAGAACTCGGCAGGGTCCTTCGGTGGGATCGGCGCAAACCTGCGCGACGTCGATGGGCGCTGGATCTTCGATGGCGTCCGCCCGTCCCTGCCCGCCGACCGTGCGGGAATGCGTGATGGCGACCGCCTCATCGGCATCGCCGGGACGCCAGTCGGCGGCGAGACGCTGGATGGCGCGGTCGCACGCATCAGGGGCGCGCCCGGCACGACGGTGTCCCTCCTGATCTCCAGGGCTGGGCGCAGAGACCCCATCAGCCTGGAGGTCGTCCGCACCGTGGTTCCGGCAGTGACCATGCGCGCCATGCGCCTCGGCGATGTCGGATACATCCGACTCGACGGCTTCACCACCACCTCGGCGGCCGATGTCCGTCGCGCCTTCCAGGATCTGGCGACGACCGGCCATCCCGCTGCCGTGATTCTCGACCTGCGCCACAATGGCGGCGGCGTCATGGAGCAGGCCTGCGAGATCAGCTCACAACTGCTGCCGCGCCACAGCGCCATCATTGAAGTCGTCGGCGGCGACCGGCCGTCGCAAACCTATCGCACCAGCGTGGACCCGATCGCCGCCATGCCGCTGATCGTGCTGGTCTCGCGCTCCACGGCGAGCGCGGCGGAAATCCTGGCGGGGACCCTGCAATGCCACGGACGCGCCCTGCTCATCGGCAGCCTGACCCACGGCAAGGGTCTCATCCAGGCGATCCGCGATCTCCCTGATGGCAGCCAGTGCGTCTACAGCATCCGCGAATACCGCCTGCCCGGTGGCTTCCGCGTGCAGGGCCTGGGCATCGTACCCGACCTCGCCCTGGAACGGTGCGCAGGGGATGATTCACCGGGGGCGTGCGCCTGCAGTCCGGGCGTCGCGAGCCGCGCGCGGTTCCGCGCGTATCCGCATGCGACGCTGAGCCTTCCTGAGGATGCGGCCACCACCCCTGGGAGCGATGACCTGCTGGATCCCGCATTCACGCCCGACCAGCTGGTCCAGGGTCTGGTCCACGCACTCGGAATCGTCGGCGAGAGCACGGTGGCGGATTGCCAATCGGGTAAGGCCGTCGCCCTGGACCATCTGGTGACGGCCTGGAAGGCACAGGCCTGCCGGTTGGCCATGGCTCCCTAAGCGGATGTGCAAGCTCATGCGGGGATGAACGTCCTCCTCACCAACCTCCGGTGGGCACGATACTTTGCACTGGCAGCCAGTGGTCCCGCATGAAAGGATGACCCAAACACTTCCACCCACGGTTCGTAGAACGGGGTATGGAAAGGAGCGGTACCTTCTGATGCATCCGCTCCTCGCCATCGTGCTCGGATTCATGGTCGCGGTCTTCTCCGGACTGCAGGGCTGGACCACCTACACCTGCACCATGGATGGCCACACCCGGCTGACCTGCTGTTGTGTCGACGTGCCGTCACCTCTCGCGGCGTGCGCTGATGGGTCCCTAGCCACCACGGCGCAGAGCCCTGGCGGCTGCTGCGACATCCACCACGTCACGATCGAGCATCCCGAGCAGATTCCGGCTGCGGACCTCGTCGCGGCCTTGCCGGCTGATGGGTTCGCGCAGGTCCTGACGACGGCGCACCCCGCCGCTCGCACTGCGCACGCCTGGAATATCCCATCGCAGTGCCATCTCAGCGCCAGGCCCACTCATCCTCCCGCATATATCCGGTATTGTTCCCTGCTGACCTGATGTCGCCTGACGGCAATCCTTGGCGAGCCGCACCCGGCTCCCGCCCGTCATCGTCATCACCCAACAACTCTTCAGCAGAGGAATCCGCCATGTCGTTCTCCATGATCTCCAAGGTCGTGACCGCCGTCATCCTGAGTTCACTCGCCACGGCCACCGTGGTTGCAGCCGATGCGTCTTCCACCGCCTTCATCGGACCCAAGGGCGGTGACACCCGCAAGGGCGTCCCGACCACCCAGGCGGACCATGCGCCGGCACAGGGCTTCGTGGTCGAAGGCGATGCGCATGCCATCGCCAAGGGCGACTCCCATCAGGGGAAGGCGTTCCCGCGCTGGTCCGCGCCCGTGACCCTGACAGACCGCCCAGCGGTCGCCCAGGATCTGACGCGCCCGATCGGACCCAAGGGCGGGCCGACCCGCCGCGGGCTGTAGATCCACCGCACGCTGGCCCTCTCCGTTCGGGCTGCCGAGCAATGGGGACCCGCGCCAGCGACTGGCCACCCGCGTGGAAAACTACCCAGTTCCCAAGCGCACCAGTGCCCTTTCCGTCCATCTTCCTGCCATCCCGCCGAACGTCTCCCGACGGTCGGCCATCCCAATCCAACCGCACAACCGCAGAGGAATATCCCATGTCGATCTCGAACATCTCCCGTTTTGCCAGCGCCGCCGTCCTGAGCGTGATGGCCATAGTCAGCATCACTGCGGCCGATGCATCCGCCTCGTCGTACATCGGGCCCAAAGGCGGCGATACCCGCAAGGTCGTCCCGATCGTCAGCCAGGGCACTGGCGTCGCCCAGGGCTTCGCGGTCGAAGGCGGAGCGGACAGCGCTCCCCTCGCCAAGGGTGATGCCCACCAGAGCAGGGCCTTCCCGCGCTGGACCGCGCCCGCCTCGCTCTCGGATCGCCCTGCGGTCGCTCAGGACCTGACGCGCCCGATCGGTCCCAAGGGTGGACCGACCCGTCGCGGCCTGTGAGTACGAGGCGCCTCAGCGTACTCTCGTTGGGATTCTCGATCCCAGGCAGGGTATGCTGAGGTGCCGCACCTGCCGCTGGTGCATTCCCAGGTTGGTCAATCCGTGCATCACTTCCACGTACCGTCCCCGCATTTCCCTTTCCGCGTCACCGGCTAGTTTCCAGGCAGCGCCATGATCCACCGCCTTCCACTCCTGATCTGCGCGGTGCTCGTGGCCTTGGCCGCAGCACTGCCGAGTGGCCGATGGTACCAGTGCCACATGGACGGCGCGCTACACGCGACCTGCTGTTGCCAGGCGGCGCAGCCCGCGCTCCCCCACGCAGATCCATCCTGCACCACCCATGACGATGGCTGCTGCACCGTGATCATCCTCCCCGACCACCCGGATCAGCAGGTCGCCGTCACGTCGTGCATCCCACCTGATGGGCTGGCCGTCATCGCTGCGTTCGACCGGTTCGCGGACGGCCCCATCGTGATCGATCTGTGCGCACGGCATCGCCGTGCCACGGTGGCACATCGACAGCCAGTATCTGAAGCACCGCCGTCGCCGCAGCTTTTCCAGCGGTACTGCTCCTACGTGATTTGACGGCCAATACATGTGCCGCAGCGCCCGGGGGGCGCTTGGCCGCACCGTCTCTGCTCACAAGTCGCCCGGCTTCTTCCCAGAAGAGGCGTCGGCGTATCCCCCATCCGCAACCTGAACGCGTCGACGCCAGGCATCGGGCCTGGCGATCACATCATTGCCTCCGTGCAGGATGTGCGCTGCAGGTGTGCTCCCGACTTCGGCCTGACGGATCTTCCAGAAGGATTGCCCACATGCACCAGCGACCGTCTTCATTGTTCCTTGCGCCATCTGGGATCGCCCTGCTGGCGATCCTCAGCGGCTGCTCCTCCTCCGCTGATGGAACTGGCTACAGGCACCAGCGTGCCGACCTCGAACTGAGCGCATCCGTGTCCTCCATGCCCGACATGGCGACCGGGTCCGCAGCACCTGCGTCGCCGACGGATGCACTGCCAGCGCTGGTCGCCAGTCCGACCCTCGAACGGTCGGCGCTCATCCGGGTCGTGCTCCAGCGCAATCCCGGCATCGCGGCCGCGCGCGCCGGATGGCTCGCAGCGCTCTCCCGGTATCCCCAGCAGACGGCCTGGGATGACCCGATGCTCTCCTACCGCACCTACCCCAGGAGCATTGGCGCTGGTGTCCACTACGGCCAGGAGATCGAGATCAGCCAGCGCATCCCCATCGGCGGCAAGCTCGACCTGCAGGGCGAAATCACCCTGGCAGAGGCCGATGCCGCGCGTGCGGATTACCAGTCCGTCCGGCTGCGGCTCGGGATGATGGCGTCGCAACTCTTCGACGACTACGGCCTCGCGGTCCGATCCCTGGCGATCATCGCCCGCCAGGCCCAGGTGGTCGTCGACCTGAAGGCGAGCGCCCAGGCCCACGTCGCGAATGGCAGCGCGTCGATCCAGGATGCGCTGATGGCCGACGCCGAGGCGGCCGAGCTCCAGCAGGAACTGATCCTGGCGACCGCCGATCGGGATGTCGCCATCACCCAGCTCAATGGACTCCTGCACCGCCTCCCGATCGACGCTCCGCTGCCGGTCCCGGGGGATGAGGCCGTGGCCACGCCAGGAGCCGAGAGCGCGGCCTTGCAGGAGATCGCGGTGCGGGAACGGCCGGAGCTCGGCGCGGTCGACGCACGGGCGCGCCGCGCGGATTCCTCGCTGGTGCTGGCCGAGCGCCAGTACCGGCCCGATGTCACGGTCTCTGGCACCTACAGCTCACTGTGGGACCAGCGCGAGTATCGCTATGGCCTGGGCGTCGCAGTGGCGCTGCCGGTGCATGGCGACCGCCTGCGCGGCGGCATCGATGAGGCCCATGCCCAGCTCACCCAGGCGCATCTCGAACGCGAGCACATGGAGCGGGACATCCGCGTGGAGGTGGCGGAAGCCATCCGTCGCCTGACCGCGGCCGAGTCCATCGCGACCGTGATCCACGATCAGCTGCTGCCGGCACTCACCAATCGCAGCGACGCCGCACGCACCGCATTCGCCGCCAACCGCACGACGTTCGAGGTGATCATCACCGCGACGCGCGCGCGCCTCGGCGCCGAGCTCAGGTACCAGCAGGCCCTGACCGACGTTTCCCGTCGTCGCGCCTCGCTCATCCGTGCCATCGGACGCCTCCCCATACCCGCCCCGGCTGGAGCCACCCCATGAACACCACCGTGAAGCTCACCGCCATCGTCGCCACTCTCGCTGCGGCAAGTTCGCTCCTGCTCGGCTGGAGCGTCCACACCGGCAGCAGCCGTCCGTTCCCTGGCGCGGTCAGCGCCAGCGAGCAGGCCATGAGCAAGCCCATGCCCGTGCCGGATGCCGCGCTCATGCCGCTCGAGCAGGTGTATGCGGCCTACGACCGCCTCCGCGATCACCTGGCGCTGGACCAGCTTCCGGGAGTGGCCGCAGATGCGCAGGCGCTGACCGCGGCTTTGACCGCCGCCAAGCTGGCCCTGCCGGCCGATCATCCCGCCGCGGAGATGGTCGTCACCGCCTTGGCGCAAGGCGGGCATCTCGCCGCCGCCGCCTCGCTGGAGGATGCGCGCGAGCACTTCGCCACCATCAGCCACGCCCTGGTCGCTATCGCCGAAGGCGAGCCCCGCCTGCAGAAAGGGCATTTCGTCTTCAGCTGCCCGATGACCAAGGGTTACAAGAAGTGGATCCAGGGAACCGCGACCAAGAGCAACCCCTACATGGGCACGATGATGTCCACCTGCGGGACGACCACCACCTGGATGGCCGATGAGCACGCCGCCCCGCACGCGGCGATGAGCCCCGGCGGCGCCAAGGACATCGCCTTCTACACCTGCTCCATGCACCCCGCGGTGAAGATGCAGACGCCCGGCAGCTGCCCCATCTGCAGCATGGATCTGATTCCGGTGACCAAGGAGCAGGTCGCCTCAGGGGAGATCATGGTGGACGAGTCGCGCCGCCAGCTGATCGGCATCCGCACCGCCGCCGTCACCAGGCAGCCGATGCGCATCGTGGTCCATGCGGTCGGCCATGTCGCCTACGACGAGTCCGGATATTCCGACGTCAGCCTCAAGGTCGGTGGCTGGGTCACCAAGCTCATCGCCGACACCACCGGGGCATTCGTCGAGAAGGGTCGACCGCTCTTCACCCTGTACAGTCCTGAGCTCTACGCGGCTGAGCAGGAATACCTGCAGATGCTCCACGCGCAGCCGACCACCGCCACGGCGGTCGGTGGTGGCATCCTCGAAGCCGCCCAGGAACGCCTGCGGCTCTGGGACCTCGACGACGCCCAGATCAACGAGATCCGCGCGAAAGGCGCGCAGAAGGACCAGGTCATCGTCGCCCCGGCCTCGGGGTACCTGATCGCCAAGGACATCGTGCAGGGCGCGGCGGTGATGCCGGGCCAGCGGCTCTTCCGCATCGCGCCCATCGACCGCATCTGGGTCCTGGCCGAGATCTTCGAGACCGACATCGCCGTGGTCACGGTCGGCCAGTCGGCGACGGTGTCGCTGCCCTACGCGCCTGGCGAGACCTTCAGCGGGACCATCGACTACCTCTATCCGTACCTCAATGCCGATACCCGCAGCGTCCGCGCCCGCATCCAGCTCACCAACGTCGACCACCACCTGCGCCCCGACAT
>JACDGQ010000115.1 GCA_013821615.1 Planctomycetota bacterium | reverse complement strand
GCCCATGCCCACCCTGCTCATCGCCGGTCCCCTCGCCCTCGACGACTTCCCGGGGGCGCCGGGCCTGCTCGGAGGCGTCGGCGGCTATGCCGCGATGGCGGCGGCGCCGCTCGCCACCACCCAGCTGTGGGCGCGCGGCGGCAGCGATTTCACCCCGCAGCTGCGCGGCATCCTCGAGCGCCGCCACATCGACCTCGCCGGCGTGGGCTGGGAGGGTCGCACGCCGCGCGGCAGCGCGACCGGATTCGAGCCGCACGGCGACGTCCTGCCCGGCATCGAGCCGACCTCGGCCGACGACCTGGGGGGCGTGCTGCTGATCGGCCTGCCGCCGGCCGAGATGCGCCGCGCCTTCGCCGTGGTCGGCGCCCTGCCCGGCGCCCCGAGCCGCACCCTGGTCATTTCGCCGCGCCCGGCCGACCTGGCCGCCGATCGCGCCTACCTCGCCGAGGTGTGCGCGCAGAGCGACGTGCTGGTGCTGTCCGTGGCCAAGGCCCAGGAGCTGACCGGCACCGCCAACGCCCTGGATGCCGCACGCGCGCTGCAGAAGAAGGGCGCCAAGGCGGTGGTGCTGACCGCGGGACTGCTCGGCGGCCTGATCGCCTACAGCCAGAAGGTCACCACCTACCAGACCCTGCCGATCGAGACCTCGGACAAGTCCGGGGTCAGCGCGGTCTTTCCGGGGGTGCTTGCGGCCTGGTGCGCCGGTGCCGGCAAGGCCGACTTCCGCGCCCTCAAGCGTGCCTGCGCCATGGCCAGCGCGGTCGGCGGCATCTGCGCCCAAGGTCAGGGCCCGCTGAAGCTGCTGGCGGCCGACCGCAAAGAATACCTGGAACGTTTCAATCGTCTCCGCCGCGCCGGCAAGTATTGAGGCGAAAGGTGACAAGCAGAGGAACCTGGGGTATAGTCCAGCGCATCCCGGTAAGTGCCACACCTGCACGGGCATGAGAGCCCGGCGTTGACACTCCGGGACGGCTTTGGTCAGCTACGCACGCGCGGCACGGGAGCTCGGTGATGCAAGAGATCCAATACCTGACCTCCTACCAGATCGTGAAGAAGATCGCGACTGGCGGCATGGGGTCGGTCTACCTGGCGGAGCAGCTTGGTGCCGAGAGCTTCCGCAAGGTGGTGGCGATCAAGACCATCAAGAAGGAGTTCCTCAAGAACAAGGAGAACGTCGACCTGTTCGTCGGCGAGGCCAAGCTGGTGGCCGACTTGATCCACGAGAACGTGCTCCAGGTGTACCAGCTCGGGCAGACCAAGGGCATCTACTACATCGTGATGGAATACGCGCACGGCAAGAACCTCGCCGACGTGATCCGCGCGCACAAGGACCGCCACAAGGTCACCAACGTCGAGATCGGCGCCTTCATCATCAGCCGGGTCTGCCGCGCGCTCCATTATGCGCACGAGGCCAAGGACATGTCCGGCAAGGTGCTGAACATCGTCCACCGCGATGTCACGCCCTCCAACGTCATCATCACCTACGGCGGCGTGGTCAAGCTCACCGACTTCGGTATCGCAAAGGCGGTGATCATGAACACCCCGGATGAGGCCGAGGTGATCATGGGCAAGCTGCCGTACATGAGCCCGGAGCAGGCGAAGTTCCAGGGCACGACGCGCCAGAGCGACGTGTTCTCGCTCGGCCTGGTGCTGTACGAGCTGCTCACCAACACCTCGGTCTACAACGTCAACGACATCGACGACCTGGTCGACAAGATGGACAACTACTCGATCAAGACCCCGCGCCGCCTGAATCCGCACATCCCCGAGAAGCTCGAAGCGATCATGATGAAGGCGCTCGAGGTCAACCCGGCCAACCGCTACCAGACCGCGCGCGAGTTCTGCCAGGATCTCGAGCACTACATGTATGACGGCGGCTATGGCCCGACCAACGAGAAGCTCAGCCGCTACCTCGGCCGCCTGTTCCCTGAGGACAGCCAGATGCCGATCACCGGCAGCACCGCCCCCGGCGGCAACGTCACCGTCTGACCGGCGACGTACCAGCGCCGCCAGGCGGCCTTGCGCCCGCCGCTGGCAGCATACGCTCCCCGCCTGCCTGCACTCATAGCTCAGCTGGATAGAGCGTCGCCCTCCGAAGGCGAAGGTCGGTGGTTCGAATCCACCTGAGTGCGATCACAGGATCCGCGGTGCAAGCCGCGGATTCTTCATTTTCCGATGAGAGCTGCGCGCGCTGGATAACGATCCTGCACACGACTCCGCACCCTATGCGCAGGGCGAGCGAGTCGACGTTACGACCACCTTGGTCGGACTCAGGGACGTTTACGAGCTGATCAGTCTGCTCACCGGGCAGTCGCCGCGCTCAATCCCACCGCGGCTTGTTCACGAAGGCCCCGGTCGCCTGTCCAGTCCCGTGTACTGGGCAGTCGCCGAGGCGATCGCATCCCGTGCCGCAGATTTCGCAGTAGCGCCGTGCACGGATCGCCAGTGGTCCATCAGCTGGGCGCAGGCCGTGGTACCCGCACTCGTTGCGACCGCAGAAGGGGCATGTCCCGAGGCCATGGCGGTCGCGCTGGCAGAAGGTGGCGTGGCCTCGTTTGGCCATCGGCTCGCCGCAGCACCGGCAGAAATGGCCGAACGGCAGCGGACCCTGGTCGCGGTCATGGGAGCAGCAGCTTTCCACGCGCGAAACCTAGCAATCTCGGCCCAGCGTCAATATCCGACGCGGTGAGACAGGGTCAGCCCCAGCACGGTGAGCAGGATGTTGGAGAATGGCGACCAGGCATCGCCGATCCTTCTGCCTGCATGGCACGGCGGACGAAGCACAGGCCGAGCCTTTTCAACCGTCGGTCCAGGAAGCGCGGGGCACAGCCGGCGGTCCAGACCGGCTGCCTCTGGAAGCCCCGCCACGCGCTGGCGCCTGCGTTCGTGTGGCGTGCAGACCAGGCCAGACATTCCTGCGTATGTGCAGTCGAAGCATGTTCTTAGGGCTATCGGCATGCTTGCTACGCTGGCCTCGGGGAAAACCGGAAGCCAGCGAGAATCCTGGCATCGCCGCATGACCAGAGCACGATGAGTGGTCCCCTCTGCCAGGAATCCCGCATGGCCATACCGGAAATTCTGCTCATCGAGGACCGCCAGGATGATCGCGAGCTGTTTGCGGCCGCCCTGCTGGTCAGTGGCGTGCGCGCCAGGCTAACCTGCGCCGCTGATGCCATCGAGGCGGTGGTCAGGCTCAACCGTCTGGGTGCGGTGAACGGGTCGACGCTGCCCGCGCTCATCGTCCTCGATCTCGGACTGCCCGGACTGAAGGGGCAGACCCTCCTGCAGGTGATCCGCACGGCCTACGGACCGCGGGAGGTCGCGATCATCGTCCTGACCGGTTCGCAGCGGCCGGCGGACAAGGACATCTGCAGCACCTGGGCGATCAGCGATTACATGGTCAAACCCCAGAACTACGCCGACCTGGTGGGCTGGGTGCGGACGCTCGGGCGCTTCCTGCCGAGCGAAGACGAGAGTCACGACGCACGCCGCCGGACGGCGACCAGCCTGGGCGAGCCATCGCCGCAGGGTGACCGAAAACCCTGAGCGGGCCCAGTTGCCTGGCCGATCCCCAGCAGTGTTCCGGAACACGTGCAGATGGTGCGCGGCAGTCGTCCCCGCGATTCCACGATGAAGTGGCGTTCAAGCTGCGCCGCCACAGTCGTCATTCCTGCGCGCTGTCGCCTGATGGCGGTCGAGCGTCCGCTGCTCACGCTCCCGCGTCAGCGGGCGGTCATCCCTGATTCCGCCTCGGCCACCAGGCGACGCATCCGTGCCCAGCTCATGCGTTCGAGTTGGCGGCTGGTGAAGCCGGCCTGCAGGAGCCACAGGCGATCGCCCAATTGAAGCAGGCTGGAACCCGCGCGCATGCCGCAGAACGTGCAGCGGAGCATGGTCGATGCTTGCGAACCACTGGCATGCCCACCAGGAAATGATCGCGCTTTCATTGACGGCTCATCCTGGAAGCCTAGCGGGTCCTCAAGCGGACGCAATCTTGGCCTGATCCGTTGGTCGTGGGTAAGGGGGCGCGAGCCCACGCACGCCATCCTTTCCCTCCTCGCGAGGTTCCCATGATCACGTCTCCACCCGTGCCGCACTGTGAGCATCCATGATCCGCCCCACCCTCGCCCTGCTCCTTGTGATCATCCTCTGCCCTGGCTGGCTGCGCGGCGAGGAGCCGCCCCGGGAATGCCGCGACCTCATCGCCGGCTTCTTCACCAGCCTGCGCGCCAACGATGCGACGCGGGCGGTGACCGAACTCATGGCTGACAAGGGGAAGTGGGGCGTGCAGACGGAATTCCCCAAGATCATCGGCGTCCTCCAGGGCATGAACGAGAGCACCGTCGGCAAGCTGCACGACCACCAGGTCGTCGCCATCGGCCACCTCGGCCCCGACTACCTCATCATGGTGGTCATGGCCCGCTATGATCGGCAGCCGCTGTTCTTCCGCTTCGCCTTCTACCGCGCCCAGGATCGCTTCACGACCGATACGCTGAACATGAACTCCAATGTCGGCGAGGTCTTCGGCGAATGGATCCGGCCGGCGAACCTGACCGTGACGGCGACGGCGGCCGCGACCGCGACGGAGGCGCGCAGCGTCGTGCCCTGAGCATCCGCTCACGACCAGTGGACGTGCTGTGTTCGGCATGAGATTTCGCTTCCGTACGCCGGCTGAGGCCATGGGATCCCGCGGCCATCCGCGGCCCCAACTGGAGCATCCGTGACCGCAACCCTGCCCGCCCTTCGCCCCCTGCTGCGCGCCTGTCTCATGCTGGGCGCGGCGATGCTCATCGCCATCGTCGCGGGCTGCGGTTATCATGGAGGCGGCTCGTCGGGTGCGGCCGTGGACGGTGCCCTGACCTTCATCTGGGAGGCGACCAGTGCGCCAGCCGTGAGCCCGGCCACCCCGACCAGCAACGACGCCGTGACGCTCATTGGGCGGCTGCGCTGCTCAACCGTCCGCACCATCACCAGCCCGGTGCGGGTGTTGGTCACCATCGACGGAACCACCGTGCTCGACACCACCGTAGCCATGGTGCTGACGGTGGCGCAGAACTCCTCGGTGGCGAAGAACCTCTACACGGTCGATCTGAGCCTGCCGCTTGGGCGCCTGGGCGCTGGCACCGATCGCGCGCTGACGGTGAGCATCGACCCCGGCAACACCTTCGGGTCACCGGTACAGAATGTCAGCACCAAGTCGTTCACCAGGTTGGTCACCGTGGCGCCGGCAGCACTGATCTGATGTGCGCGGCATGGCGGGCTGCGGCTGATCAGAGCTGATTCCGGAATTCTCGCACCCGGTGTCCGGGTCTCTGAGACGTGCATCAGACAACTTACAATGGACCCTATTGTTAATATAAACGTTCCGGATGTTCGCGGGTATCAATGGGCATGCCCACCACGCACCTGCTTATCACGCAACCCACTCCGATCCGGGCGTGGCATGCCCTCATCCCGCTGCTCGGCCTCGCCTGTGCCGTCGGCCCGCTGCGGGCGGCGGAACCGGTCCGCGACTGGCCCCAGGCCGGTGGACCGGACGGCTCGTGGTCGCTGGCGGTCGCCGACGCCCCCCTGCGCTGGAGCGTCGCCCTCGACCAGCATCTCGCCTGGCGCACCCCCCTGCCGAACGGCGGCCAGGGCAACATCGCCGTCGCTGCGGGGCGCATCTACCTGACCACCTTCGCGCCCTTCGACGGCAAGAAGCAGAGCAACGCCATCCTCGGCCACGCCATCGATCAGCAGACCGGAAGGATCCTGTGGTCGGTGCCGCTGCAGGCGGGGCGCAACAGCCCACTGCTGTACGCCTTCAGCGACTCGACCTCGTGGACGCCGATCTGCGACGCCGCACACGTGTGGTTCTTCAACTCCTCGGGCGAGATGGGTTGCTGGACGGTCGACGGCAAGGAGGTCTGGCGGCGCCAGATCCGCACCCAACCCGACCACTTCCCCTTCAACCGCCAGTGCGAGCCGATGCTGGTCGGCAATGACCTGATCACCGTCGAGCCGCTCGCCAAGGACGATGCCGGCTACCGCGCCGATCGCGATGAGTGGAACTACCTGCGCGGCGTCGACAAGCTGACCGGCAAGACGCGCTGGATCGCCGAGGACGGCACCACCTTCTACTGCACGCCGGTGGCCGGCCGCCTGCCAGACGGCCGACCTGCGGTCCTGCACGGCCGCGGCGGCCCGCACGGCGTGCCTGAAACCCCGATCGGGCTGACCATGACCAGCCTCGCGCCGGGCGAAGAGGGCAAGACCATCTGGCGCTTCTCGCCCGCCGCAGAACCCGGTGGTCCGCTCGACGGCACCACGTGGATGGCGCAATACAACGCGACCTGGGACCAGCAGCACGCCTACTGGTTCAAGAACGCGCCCGAGGAATCGCAGATCGTCCTCGACGTCATGACCGGCGTGCTGGTCGCGACCCAGTCGCTCGTCCGGAACGTCGATGTCCGCCAGTGGGACGAGGCCACCCATGCCTACCACGCGACGCTGCACGCCAGCCTGCGCGACGTCCCCGATGTCCCGGCCTACGCACTCAAGCCGGGCGAGGTGCTACACGTGCTGCCGGAATGGCACAGCAACATCGTGACCCATGGCCACACCTGGTTCCTGTGCACCACCAACAACCGTCGCAACGGCCACGCGCCGAACGGCCACAGCGGGCCGTCGCACAGCGTCGGGCGCATCGACAACGCCACCGGCGCGGTCGCCTACCTCGAGCTGCCGGTCGGCGTCGAACGTAAGCCGGGCCAGGAAGAGAGGCGCATCTACGGCCGCTCGCTCAAGACCCGCGCCGAGGACAGCCAGGGCCACGACATCGCGGACGAGGACCGTTCGCGCACCGACGGCTGGGAGGTGGACGCCTTCTTCAGTTCGCCGGTGGCGCTCGGCGACCACGTCTATTTCAGCACGCTGCTCGGCGTGACCTATGTGTTGGACGCGAACGCCAAGGTCCTGGATGAGCACGCCCTGACCGCGGTCAACGACCTCGGCGCGCTCGGCGAGACCTGGAGTCTGAGCGGACCGGCCTACAGCAACGGCATGCTCTACCATCGCAGCAGCAAGGAGCTGGTGGCGATCACGGGGAAGCGAGGCGCAAGCGGCACGACGCGCTCGCGAGGCGTTTCCGCCAGCTCGGGCGCTTCGTTCGCGACACGCGCAGAGGCCACAAAACGCATCGCCCACGGTGTTTCGGCGGCGTGTACACGGTCACTGTACCCCCCACCGCATGGTTGCGCTGCAGCGCCAACGGTTCGCTGGCGGAAATAGGGCGTTAGATGGGCCCCACCCAGCCATAACCCTGGCATGGCACTGCGTCCGCGGTCGTGCCGTCCACGCGGCGTCGGGCTTCGCCAGGCGCCGCCGGTGACGGGCGGCGTGGCCCGCGACGTGTCCGCTGCCCCGGAGTGCCCATGAGCGATGAACGCCGGCTCGTTGAGCTCGCCAAGGGCGGCCAAGTGGAGGCCTTCTCCGCCCTGGTGCGCCTGCACCAGGCGCGCCTGCGCGGTCTGGCGGCGCGCTACCTGCCGGATGCGGACGATGTCTACGACGTCGTCCAGGACGCCTTCCTCGATGCCTTCCGCGGCCTGGCGGGCTTCGACGAGGCGCGCGATTTCGGTCCGTGGCTGCGCACCATCTGCAGAAACCGCGTGATGGGCTTCCTGCGCACGCGTGCCACCCAGCGCGCCCACCACCTCGGTCTGGTCGATGCGGCGCTCGTCCGCCAGGCCGAGGCGGATGCCGCCAGCGGCGAGGGCGATGACGCCGGCGACCGCATCGCCGCGCTCAAGCATTGCCTGGGCTCACTGCAGGACGCGCAGCGCGCGCTGGTCGATCTGCGCTACCATCAGGGCATGGGGGTGAAGGACCTGTCGCAGCGCTTCGGCAAGAGCGAGGCGGGCATGGCGATGACGCTGATGCGCCTGCGCGAGGTGCTGATGCGCTGCGTGGTGGCGCGGGTGGCGGGCCGATGAACCACGAGCGCCTGTCCCTGCTGATCGAGGCCTGGCGCGATGGTGACATCGCGCCGGACGACGCAGCGGCGCTGGCGGCCGTGATCGGCGCTGCTGGAGACGACGGCGCGTGGGTGCGCGAGCAGCTCGCTGCGATCGGCCTGATCGCCCAGGCCTTGGACGATGCCGACGGGACGGCGATGGTCGCCAGCCTGCGCGAGCGCATGCGCGCCGAAGCCAACGCCTCGCGTTTCGTACGCAGCGTCGGCGCGCGCCAGGCGCAGGCCACGCGTCCATCGCGGCGCAC
>JACDGQ010000114.1 GCA_013821615.1 Planctomycetota bacterium | reverse complement strand
TTCCTGGACGGAGCAGACCGCGTCGGTGCGGCGCTTGGCCTCACTGGCCTGCACCTGGGTGCTGCCAGGACACGGCGAGCGCAGGCAGATGACGGTGACGGAGTACCGGGTGGGGATGAGTGCGCTCGCGGAGCGCATGGGGCGGGCGCCAGCCGAGGCGTGGCCGTGATCCCAGAGAGCGGCCGACTGGGCAACGCTAGCAAGCTGAGCTTTACGAGACCGGCGGGCTTTGCCGCAGAGACGCAGAGTGACCGCAGGAGGGCCGCAGAGGCGAGACATGAGGCATGATGGAGAAGTGCTGACCCCATTTCTCTGGGATCTTCGGCTAAACAAGGAAGTCCTCTGCGGCCCTCTCCGTCGGCTCTGCGTCTCTGCGGCAATTCCCCCCGTGTTCCAGTTTTAGCTTAATGGCGATGCCCACTGGGCCGCAACCGTGAGGTGCGCGCGCAGAACGTCATAAGATGGAAAGACAGCGAGCTCCAAAGAAATGCTCCCCGCGCTAGCGCTCCCGCTCCCGCTTCAGCGCCTCGCTGCGCAGCCCCATGTACCACGGGTCCAGCGCGTCACGCGGCCGCAACGTGGCCAGCAGCAGACCTTCGGCCTGCGCGGAGACGCGCACCCCGCGCGCGTCCCACAGCCCGCTGTCCAGCCAGCGGTCGGGTGCGGCGGTGTTGGCCAGCAGCAGCGGCGTCGCCCACTCCGCTGCGCGCGCACTGTAGAGCGCGGGGATGACCTGCTGCTTGGTGCCGGGGTCGACATCGTTGCCGGCCATGTGCGCGATGGTGACGAAAGCGTCGACTTCGAGCGCGGCGAGCTCGGCCCACAGCGCTCCGAAGCGCAGCTCGTAGCAGATCGCCAAGCCGAGCGTCCAACCGGCGCAGTGGAAGGTGCAAGGCTGGCCACCGGGCACGAAGTGCCGGGTGTCGAGAGGCGTCAGGGCGCGCTTGCGGTAACGCAGGGGCCTGGCCTCGGCGCCGATCACCACGGCCTCGTTGGCGATGAGCATGGGCCGCGCGCCGTCCGCTGCCGCGACCGGCGCGGCGGTGCCCAGCACCAGGGTCACGCCGCGGCGCACGGCCTCCTCCTCGAGCGACTCCTCGAGGTCGGCGGCCTGGCACCAGTTGATCCCCGCCAGGCCCTCGCGCGCGGCGCCAGGATAGCCGGTCAGGGCGCATTCGGGGGTGAGCAGCAGCTGCGCGCCGGCCGCCGCGGCCTGGGCCAGTCCCTGGCGGATGGCGGCGGCGTTGGCGACCAGGTCCGCTTGGGCGGTGAACGCCAGGACGGCGACGGGCAGGGCGGTGCTGGGCATGGGTTGCCTCGTCCGCGATCGTCCCGATCCTGGGCCGCCCGCCAGCGGCGATCAGCCGACCGCACCGTGGGCCGCAGTTCCCTTCCGGCCTTTTCCCTTCCGCCCTTCCCCCTTTATGCAGCCCGCCATGCCCACCGACCGCTACGACTCGCCCCTCTGCTCCCGCTACGCCTCCAAGGAGATGCAGCGGCTGTTCTCCGACGACGTCAAGTTCTCGACCTGGCGCAGGCTATGGTTGGAGCTGGCCAAGGCCGAGCAGGACCTGGGCCTGCCGATCAGCGCGGCGCAGGTCGCGGAGCTCGCCGCGCACCTCACCGACATCGACTACGTCATGGCGGCCGCGGAGGAGAAGAAGCGCCGCCACGACGTCATGGCGCACGTCCACACCTACGGCCACGTCTGCCCGACCGCAGCGCCGATCATCCATCTCGGCGCGACCAGCTGCTACGTCACCGACAACGCCGACCTGCTGGTGATGCGCGACGGCCTCGACCTGCTCGCGGTCAAGCTCGCGCGCGCCATGGACCGCCTCGCGACCTTCGCCGCCAAGCAGCGCGCGCTGCCGACCCTCGGCTTCACCCACTTCCAGGCCGCGCAGCTGACCACCGTCGGCAAGCGCGCCTGCCTGTGGCTGCAGGACCTGGCCATGGACCTGCGCAACATCGAGCGCGCGCGCGCCGAGCTGCGCTTCCGCGGCGTCAAGGGCACCACCGGCACGCAGGCCTCGTTCCTGGCGCTGTTCCACGGCGACCACGATAAGGTCGAGGAGCTCGACCGCCGCGTCACCGCCGCCTTCCATTTCGGCAAGCCCTTCCTGGTCACCGGTCAGACCTACACGCGCAAGCAGGACACCGAGGTTCTGACCGTGCTCGCCGGCCTGGGCGCGAGCGCGCACAAGCTCGCCACCGACCTGCGCCTGCTCGCCCACCTCAAGGAGATCGAGGAGCCGATCGAGAAGGACCAGATCGGCTCGAGCGCGATGGCCTACAAGCGCAACCCGATGCGCGCCGAGCGCGTGTGCTCGCTCGCGCGCCATCTGATGACCCTGGTCGGCGACGCCTACGCCACGCACAGCGTGCAGTGGATGGAGCGCACCCTCGACGACAGCGCGGTGCGCCGCATCAGCATCCCCGAGTCCTTCCTCGCCGCCGACGCGGTGCTCGGCATCCTGCAGAACGTCTTCGAGGGCCTCGACGTCCACGAGCAGGTCATCGCCCGGCGCATCGCCGAGGAGCTGCCCTTCATGGCCACCGAGAACATCATCATGGCCTTGGTCGAGGCCGGCGGCGACCGCCAGGAGGCGCACGAGCGCATCCGCGTGCTGTCGCGCGAGGCCGCCGCCGAGGTCAAGGACCACGGCCGCGACAACGACCTGATCGCGCGCGTGCGCGCCGACGCCTTCTTCGCACCGATCCACGCCCAGCTGCCGGCCCTGCTCGACGCCCGCACCTTCGTCGGCCGCGCGCCCCAACAGGTCGACCGCTTCCTCGCCGAGGAGATCCGCCCGGCGCTGGCGCCGTACGCGGGGCAGCTGGGCGGGACGAGCACACTGAGCGTCTGAAGCGCCTGGAGTCCGACACCTCGAGAGCCCGCGGAGCGGGCGACATCCACTAGCCCAGGGCGTGAGCCCTGGGACCCTTGCGCGCCGCGGCCTTGGGACCGGGCGCCGCCCACTCCACGCCGGTCTTGGCCCACTTGCCGGTGGCGGCCGACTTCAGCACCGCGTCGCAGACCTTGTCGGTCTCGAGGGCGTCGCGGAAGGTCGGCGCGCACGGCTTGCCGGCGCCGAGCGCGGTCAGGAAGTCGGCGACCTGGTGCACGAAGCTGTGCTCGTAGCCGATCTGCAGGCCCGGCACCCACCAGTTCTTCATGTAGGGCTGGTCGGCGTCGCTGACGTGGATGGAGCGCCAGCCGCGGGTGATCGACTCGTCGCGGTAGTCGAACATCTCGAGGCGGTGCAGGTCGTGCAGGTCCCACTTCAGCGAGGCGTTCTCGCCGTTGATCTCGAAGGTGTATTGCGCCTTGTGGCCGCGCGCGTAACGCGTCGACTCGAAGTTGCACAGCGCGCCGTTGGCGAAGCGCCCGATGAAGGTGCAGGCGTCGTCGATGCTGACCTTCTCGACCTTGCCGGTGCCGACATGCGTGCGCTCCTTGACGAAGGTCTCGGTCATGGCCGTGACGTCGGTGATCGCGCCGTTCAGCCACATCGCGGTGTCGATGCAGTGCGAGAGCAGATCACCGGTCACGCCCGAGCCGGAGGCCTTGGCGTCGAGACGCCACAGACCGGCGCCGCCCTGTGGTAGATCGGCGTTGATCGTCCAGTCCTGCAGGAAGTTCGCGCGGTAGTGGAAGATGCGCCCGAGCTTGCCGCTGTCGATCAGCTGCTTGGCCAGGGTCACCGCCGGGATGCGGCGGTAGTTGTACCACACGGTGTTGGGCACGCCGGCGGCCTCGACCGCCTTGACCATGCGCAGGGCCTCGGCGGCGGTGCGGCCGAGCGGCTTCTCGCACAGCACCATCTTGCCGGCCTTGGCGGCGGCGATGGCGATCTCGGCGTGGCTGTCGTTGGGCGTGCAGATGTCGACGGCGTCGATGTCCTTGCGCGCGATCAGCTTCTTCCAGTCGCTCTCGACGGATTCATAGCCCCACTGCGTCGCGAACGCGCGGGTCTTCGCCTGATCGCGGCCGCACACCGCCTTGAGCACCGGCAGATAGGGCAGGTCGAAGAAGTTGCCGACCCGGCGGTAGGCGTTGGAGTGGGTGCGGCCCATGAAGCCGTAGCCGACCAGTCCGATGTTCAGCGCTTTCGCAGTCATGTATCTTCCTCACGTGGAGTGTTTGGTCGTGTTTGAAAGCTGGCGGCTGTCGTGCCGTCAGCCGCCAGCCGTCAGCCGTCAGCTGAGATCCTAGCCCTTCGCCGCTTCCGCCTGCTGCCACCCATGCGCATCGCGCACCGCCAGCATCGCCGCCAGGATGTCGTTCCAGGTCTGCTGCTGCTTCATCACCGCGTTGGGGAACATGCAGCCGTCCCAGCACAGGTGCTTGACCGCCTTGGTCACCGCGCCCTTGCCGTCGCGCAGCCAGTAGCCGGCGGCCTTGGGGATGTCGAGCTTGCCATTGGGATCTTTGGCCAGGCAGTGGCGACCGGTCTTGTCGTGCGAGCCCTGGCCCTTGACCGTGCCGTCGTTCTGGGCGACGTGGAAGTCGAGCGTCCACGGGCGCAGCACGTCGGTCATCTGCTTATAGGCGGCGTAGAACACCTCTTTGTCCTGCCAGTCGTAGCCGGCGGGCAGCAGCGCGTCCTCGGGCGCATTGTAGCCCATCAGGAAGAGCAGGGTGTGGGCCATGTCGGCTTGCATGCCGACCACGCCGGGCATGCCGACCTTCTCGAAGAGGTCGGCGATCTTGCGCCAGCTCTGCATGCCACCCCAGCAGATCTCGCCCTCGGCGGCGAGGCGCTCGCCGTTGTCCTTGGCGATGGCGCCCGCCTCGCGGAACGTGTCCGCGATCTTGCGCGTGTTGCCCACCGGATCCTTGGCCCAGTCGGCCGGGCCGCCGGCGGAGTCGATGCGGATGAGGTTGTCGCTGCGCACGCCGAGCTGCTTGAGCTTGTTGGCGATGCGGCAGGACTTCTTCACCTGCTCGACGAACTGCTTGCGCTCGGCGTCGCTGCCGAAGGCCGAGCCGCCGCCGGTCGGCGGCCACACCGGCGCCACCAGCGAGCCGATGGTCAGGCCGCGTGCGCGCACCTTGTCGGCGAGGGCCTTCAGCACGTCGTCGCTGGCATCGATGGAGAGGTGGGGATCGAAGAGGAAGATGTCGACGCCGTCGAACTTCACGCCATCGACCTCGGCCTTCGCGGTCATGTCCAGCATGGTGTCGAAATCGATGAACGGCTCGTCCTGCGGGCCGGAGCCCCCCTTGCCGACCATGCCGGGCCAGGTGGCATTGTGCAGCTTCGGGAAGTTGTTGGGGTGCTTGCTCATGGCTGGCGGTCTTTGCGGGAGTGCGCTTGCCAGGGGGGAGCCGGCCGGCGCGTGATCGGATGGAGGTCGGCAAGGAACGCGTGACGACGGCGCGGCGGAGCGCGCATCAGCGCAGATCTAGGGGCACCTGCGCACGGTTCAATCGGTGAGCGGCGAGTTTCTGCCCCGCGCGACGTTATTGTGCAACAAATCGGGAAAATCAGTCCGGGCTGCGTGCACGCCGTCGCGCGGGCGCTACCGTCCGCCATGCCCAAGCCCTGGACCGTGCTCTCGCGTCGCACCCTGATCAGCGATCCCTGGCTGCGCCTGCACGCCGAACAGGTGCGCACCGGCCAGGGAATCGAACTCGATCCCTGGTACGTGGTCGAGGCCGCGCACTGGGTCACGGTGGTGCCGGTGCTGCCGGACGGGCGTCTGGTGCTGGTCGAGCAGTACCGCCACGGCGCGGAGCGCATCTGCCGCGAGCTGCCGGCCGGCAACATCGACGCCGGCGAGGATCCCGTCGCCGCCGCGCTGCGCGAGCTCGCCGAGGAGACCGGCTACCAGGCCATCGCCGCGCCCGTGCCGCTCGGCACCTTCTGGCCCGAGCCCGCGCGCTCGCGCGCCACCGCCACCGGCTTCCTGGTGCGCTGCGCCGCCACGCCCCAGCCGCAGCGGCTCGAGCACAGCGAGGACATCGCCGTGGCCCTCATCAGCCAGGAGGAGGCCTTCGGCCCCACTCATGGCGGCATCGTGCATGGCGCCCAGCTCGCGTTTCTGCTGATGGCCCGCCCGCTGCTCTGAGGATGGGGCGCTGCTCGCCGACCGGTGCCGTTTCCCCCGCAACGCCGGACGGGCAGACCCATGAGGCCTGCCCGTCCGGGGAATCACTGATTGTGGAAGCGGTTCAGCGCTTGGCGGCGCCGGCAGTGGCGAAGCAGCCCTGCTCGGCGATGAACGACTTGGCCTTGGTGTCCACATCGGCGGTGGTCACCAGCCAGCCGGTCACCTTCTGGCCGGGGTAGCGCTGCTGGAGCTTGTCGCGCATCTCGACGAAGGCCTCGCCATCCTTGGAGGAGATCTTCGTGGCGCGGCGCTTGATGTCGACGAACCACACGTCCTTGCGGCCGCGGGCGACGACGATGCGGCCGGTGCCTTCGATGCCGAAGTTCTTGACCGGCACGGCCTCGACGCTCTGGAACACGGGCAGACGGGTCTCGAGTTCACGGTCGACCACGTCGCCAGGCAGGGGGTGGCCGGCGCGGAGCAGGCGGATGATGGCTTCCTCGGTGGCACGGACGGCGATGCGCATGCGGACTCCTGTGACGTTGTGGAATGAGCTGACAGAGACGGCTCGGCAATCCCATGAGATTGCTCAAAAATCGAGCGCTTGACCATACCAGTCGGGGCGAAAACTCAAGCGCAAATTTTTCTTGCCTTCACCGCAGCCCGGATAAGGGCGGATCTTCAACATGTTAGGTGACGATGGTTTGGAGAGATGCTGTCGGGTTGGTGCCGAGGTTTGCGGAACCCCGCAGACACCCCATCCGAGGTGTTCGCATAGGCCCTATGCGCCCCCGGTTGAGCAGGGGGAGATTGCGGCTTCTAGGCCACCAGGATCCCCGGGCTGGAATTGGGTCTATGGCCAGTCTAAAGCGAAAGCCCGAGGCCGTACCGAGTGCCATGGGAATGCTCAGAATTGCGCGAACATGCCGATCCCCACGCCAGGTCAGGGGTCGGCGGTGGTCCCCAGCGGCTGGGCGCGGAACAAGAACTTCACATCCCCCTTACCGCCGCCGTCATCGCGGCCGTCCAGACCCACGCTGTAGGCGCCGACCGGATGACCGAAGGATTGCAGGGGGCGGAGCGGATGGCGGCCCGGATCGAGGAGATCCTCTGGCCAGGCACCCTGACGCAGCTCGGCTGCGAGCACCCCGGCACGCATCGCCACTACGGTGCTGGTGATGGTGATGGGGGGGAAGAACAGCGGGCCGAAGAGTGGCATCAGGAAGCCGCTGGCGCTGTATCGCCGCGTGTTGGTCCCGTACGCTAGGCTCCGGCGCACGTCCTCGTCGGCCCATTCCCGGGGTCGGTGGTGATCGCGCATGAACGCCGCCTGTGTGCCGAGATCATCGATGATGCGCGCGCGACCGGCGCGGAAGATGAGCTCGTTGAACGGAGCTGTCTGCATGATGGAGGGCAGAGAGAGGCCGAGGGGCTTGGCCGTGGCCATGAAGCCCTTGCGGAACAGCGTCAGGTAGGTGATCGCCTGGGCCGCGACCGCGCGTGGCCGCTGCGCGATGATTTGCGCCGCGGTCGCATCCAGATCCCGCGCCAGCGCCGGACTGAACAGCGCACCGGCCGCCATACGGCTGGCGATGGCTTTCAACACCCGCTCGAGCTGGTAGGCGCCGTAGTACAGGTCCACGCCTGCCTGGGCACGGGCGAGGACGAGGGCCGCGCGCGCAGCGCGCTCGGCCGCCGGGACGGAGGCGGTCACGATGCGCTGGCGTAGGAAGTGCCAGGGCCTGTAGGGACCGGGTTCACCGCCGTACGGCAGCGGAAAGTCGATGGTGGCGGCGAGCGGGCCATCGCCGAGCCCGAGCAGCAGGTTCTCAAGTTCGGCGACATGACCGGCATCGCAGGCGGCCTGGAAGGTTGCGATCCCTTCCGGGACGGCGGTCATCAAGCGGTGGTTCGCGTAATCGCTGCGGTAGTCGTAGTCACCACGATACGTGTCGAGCGCGACCGCGAGCTCCTCGATGCGCCGACGCTTCACGAGCCGTTCCGGGTCCGCCACTACCCGGCCCCATTCCTCGCCGGTGGTGGGCAGCCCGAGCGCATGCAGCCGCACGGCTGCGGCATCGAGATCGGTCTGCGTCCCGCTCCACCACCACAGCAGCGGGGCGGTGCCCAGCGGCAAGCCGAAGGCGAGTGCCGCCAACAGCCACCAGCCGCGCCGGCTGCGGCGCGGTGCGGCGGCAGTGTCCGGCGG
>JACDGQ010000113.1 GCA_013821615.1 Planctomycetota bacterium | reverse complement strand
GAGCCCCAGCTCGGCTCGAAACGAGAACAGCCAGCCGAGCTGGGGCTCGGCGCTCCCAGGACGGCCTCGACGCAACTCCTTGTGAGCGCAACGCGCGCTCCATCCTTGACGGATATCCCAACCGGATATCCTCATGGACATGCCCACCGAGACCGTCGTCTTCCGCATCGGCAACAGCCTGGCCGTCCGCCTCATCGGCGACTGCAAACTCCCTCGCGGCATGCGCATACGCGAAAGCCGCGAGGGCGATCGCATCATCCTGGAACCCATGACCGATGCCTGGCCGCGCGCCTTCCTCGATGCCGCCGGAGCCTGGAAGGGCGACATCCCGCGCCCCGGTGCGGATGAACCGGCACGCGATCCGTTCGCATGAAGTACCTGCTCGATACCAACACCGCGAGCTACTACCTGCGCGGGAATCCAGCGACCGTCAAGCATATCCAGAAGCAGAAGCCAGCAGCCCTCGCCCTGAGCGCCATCACTGCGATGGAACTCACGTACGGGGTGGAGAAGCGCCAATCAGCCACGCTCACCGCAGCAGTACGCGGTTTCTTGGCGGGCATCCAGGTCTTGGCGTTCGACGAGGGCGCAGCTCGGCAGGCCGGCATGGTGCGCGCCACCTTGGAACGCCGTGGCATCGTCCTGTCGCTCGCGGATAGTCAGATCGCTGGACACGCCTTGGCGCTGGGAATCATCCTGGTCAGCACGGATGCGGCGTTCCTGCGCGTGCCTGGACTGAAGGTACGGGATTGGTCGAAGGCATAGGCCCTCCGCTACATTCCGCGCGCACTTCCACAGTCCCGTCTTGACTGCAGACTCAGCCGACCCGCACCGGCAACAGCGTCATCGTATCGTTGCCGAAAATGTCGATCACCTTGACCGCCACGACATAACTGCCGGCTTCCGGATAATCATGCCAAGCCGTGGTCAGCTCAAGGTCCCGGTCCTTACGGGTACGGAAGCTCTGCCATTCATTCTCAAAGATGTACCCTCCGGTCCACTGCTCTTCGTAGGCGAGGTCGTCGGTCAAGTAGGTCTGCTCGCCTTCGCCTTCACGAGCCTTGCCCTTCTTGCCACTGGTGGTGGCGGTCGGCAAGGCGAGGGCACTGTCCTTATGTGCGCGTGAGACGCGGATGATCTCCTTCTTGCTGTGGTAGTCGAAGTCCACCGCCCAGTAATCGACCCAGTCGGTCCACTTCTTCGTCAATGTCTCCTTGGTCACCACGCCGTCCTTGTCCTTGCTGACCTTGATGAGCTTACCAGCTTCGCAGACAACAGTGCTCTTGCCCTCTTTGAGCCCGCCGATGGCCTCCTCCATGGCGCCCTGGCTATAATAAACGGAAAAGTCTTCCAGAACGATCTGCACGCGCCGGTCGCGCTTCTTATCGTACTTCGGCGTCGCTTGGATGTAGCTGATGTCGTGAAAAACCACTTGGCCACGGTCGACAGCTCGTTTATCGAAGACGTCCTTGGGGATGTACTTCGAGACGATTTCGATGCCCTTGGCCTTGGCCTCGTCGAGCACGGCGGGGAAAAGGCCCATCTCGAACTCGAATGCAAGGATGTCGGCGCGGGTGGCACCGAGTTTGCGGCATTCGACGATGACCTCCTCGACGAAGAGACGGCCGACCGGCAGGTTGATGGGGCCGATGGCGACGTAGCGGTTGCCGTTGGTGCCGTGGAAGAAGCCAGCGCCCTCCAATGGCTTGGCCTTGTAAGCTCGCAGGATCAGGCTGCGGAATTCGCGTTCCTTCTTGTCGATCGCACTCTGCTTGGCAGCCCCTGAGAGGCGGCCACCGACGTTGAGGTATGCTTGGCGCTCATAGCGACCGAGATTGAGGACCTCAAATGCGCGAAATGGCTTACCCTCTGCTTTCAGTCTTCGTTGCGAAATTATCAGGCGCTTCCGAGTCGTATGTATGCTGAACTTACCCAGATCGCTCGTAAGCCACTTCCGGCCTAGCCGTTCAGCCACAGCGGCGGTTGTTCCGCTACCACAGAATAGGTCAGCGACCAGATCGCCAGGATTACTACTCACCTTCATGATGCGCTCGACAAGAGCTTCGGGCTTCTGCGTCGGATAGTCTAAACGTTCGTCCGAAGTGTTGGCAACTCGCCCAATATCATCCCAAGTTGCAGTAACAGGCGTACCCTTCGTCTCATCGAGATATACCCTGTATCCGTCAAGACGCGGTGTACCGTCCTTCTTGGTAAGAATACGCCCCTCCGACCACCACTTCTCCAATTGGTCCTTGGATGCACCCCATGACCTGTGATCCGGTGGCTGAGTTCCTCTCCATTTAAATTGCCGGCTCGGACTGCGCGTAGAAAAGGTGAGGTCGCGACCAGTATAAAGCCGGCCATTCTCATCTTCCTTATATCGACTCATCTGAGCCTCGCCGTAGGGCCTGAACTCCTCATTAAATGTATAGTTTTCTGACTTCGAAACAAAGTGAATGGTGTCATTTGACCTCGTATAGCCGGAAGCCTTCATATTGTGAGCGTTGGTTCTGACCCAGATGATCTCATTACGGTACATATCAGAACCGAAGACTTCATCCAAAACGCATCGAATGTATGGCGATACTCGCCAATCGCAGTGCACGTAGATTGACCCGTCTCGCGAAAGCAGATCGCGCATGAGGACCAGTCGTTCGTAGATCATCGAAATGAACGAATCGGATCCCTTACCCCACGTATCCCTGTATGCGATTTGCTCCAAGAGGTTAGGCTCCTTATGAAACACCTCATCACCGATCTCAATATCCATAGAGAAGTCTGCACCGACATCAAATGGCGGATCAATGTAAATGAGCTTCAACCCTCCCGCTGCCTCAATCTGCTGCCGCAACGCTCCTGATTTCAGCGACGATAGGATCAACTTATTGTCACCCCAGATCAGCTTATTGGTCCATCCTTTTTCCTGACGACCACCAGAGTCGAAGCCAATCTCCTCCTGTGACTTCGCATTCTTCCGCGGCTCATCGACATGCTCCAGGGTCTGGAATGGCAAAACGCTGGTACACACATCGCGGGACTTGCCGTTCCACACCAACTCCACTTCGCTCTTGTCGGCAAAGAGAATGAAGCGGTACTTCTCCGGCAGCGACTTGCCCTGCTGGATTAGATTAATGAGGTCGCGCTTTTCCGCATCACTCAGGTCGTAGACTTCATTCGATCGTGCCATGGGATTCCAGCGGGTCATCAGGATTGGTAGTCAGTGAAGCTAGCGCGCATGCCAACGAAGGACGTAGGCCTATGCCGCTCAAACGAGTCCTGGTCGACGTAAACAAAGGCGTAAGCGATGCCACCATCTGTGGCACTGGCCGCGGTGGCATCGATGCACCATTGGCGCAGGCGCGCCATCTTCTGCGGTAGGTCGAGTTCAGCCCGGCCCTTGGTCTCGATGATCACCACCGTTCCGTCGGTGGCCTTCACCAGGAAATCCGGGATGTAATGCGACAGGTCTCCGGACGCGGTGACGTAGTCGAGTTTGAAACCGATGCGTAGGTAGTTCTTGGCGAAGGCCGTCACGTCCTCAGCGCGGTCGAGGAAGGCCGCAAAGTCCAGCTCGAATCCGTCGTTCTCCGCCTCGCCGACGACCTTGGTGAAGATGGTCTTGCGCGACAGGAGGAAACCGCGGTCTGTGACGCTGAACGGGCGCGTGTCGCGCAGCTTGATCCAGTCCTCGATGCGCGCCGAGCCGTGATCCTGCACCGTCAAGGCGTTGATACCGCGGCGGAAGGCGTCACTGAGGACCTTGGCCACCGCCGGCTCGGAGAGGTTGCGCAACACCTGCGGGTCATCGAGGTCCACCGTGCGCTCGAACAGATGATCGCGCAGGAAGTCGCGGACCTTCCCATAGAGGACATCGTAGCCGCTGACCAGCCGCAATTCACGCAGCAGGCTCCGGGCGAAGAATGCCGCCACTGAGCGCCAGTCACCGGGACCGGCGCCATCGAGCACGATGGTATGGTCCACCTGCTCGTTGATCATGTGCTTGAAGACGATCTCGCGGATCTCATCCACTGAGTATGCCTTGACGGGCAGCTTGATGTTGCCGAGCACCGCCGGATCGAGGTGATCGAGTTCCTTGAACTCGCGATGGAAGCGCCGCGACATCCTGGGGATGGGAATGTCGAGGGCATCCCCCTCACGTTCGACCTTCTGCGCATCCACCTCGATCAGCAGCGGGTCCTTTCGTTTCGCGCCATCGCCCATCGGCACGTAATCGAGGTCGACGCCCTCGCTCTTGATCTGCTCGACGAACTCCATGAATGCCGGCGTTCCCAGCACTGACACCCGTTCCGGGTGCGATGACTGGCCATACATGCGACGCAATCCGCGCCCGAGCGTCTGCTCGGGCAGGATGTTCGACTTCGCTTGATACGGACGCAGACCGACGATCACCGTGACATTGCGGACGTCCCAGCCCTCTTTGAGCATGAGAACTGAAACGATGGCCTTGAAAGGGCTCTCCGAGGAATCGATGGTGTTGGCATCCTTGCGAAGCTTCTGCAGTTCATCTTGTTTCTTGCCTGAAGCGGTTTCCGCAATGTCACCGTTGTTCTTGGTATGGATGACCAGGACTGCGTCTTCCAGCTCCGGCGCCTGCTTCCGCAGCCACTCGCCGACCTCGTCGCAATTCTTGGTGTCGTCCACCATGACGAAAAGGATGGCCTTCTTGCCCAGGGCGTCGTGTGCAGCGTACGATTTCCGCCACTCCTCGATACCGAGGTTGAGGTAATCGGCGTACCGTTCGCAGAACAGCGCGCTGGTGTGCTCGTGCAATTTTGCCCGGCTGCCGGCGTCCGGAAGCACCGGGTGCTTGACCACGTTCTGATGGATGGCCTCCACCAGCGGGTAGTCGCTGACGGTCTGGGCGAAGATCGCGCCGTTGGCATGGCGCGGCGTGGCGGTGACGTCGATCTGGATCGAGAGCCGGCAGTCCTGCTGACGCATGCGCGCATCGATGTCGCGGATGTTCGAAGCCCAGCCCATCCTCTCGTCGTGGATGTGGTGGGCCTCGTCGTTGAACACCGCCAATTCCTCGATCTCGCGGATGATGCGACCGAGATCGGCCTTGCTGTCGTTCGTCTTGCCCACGGGTTTGGGGCCAAAGGGAGCGAGGAAGTAATTGGTGAGATCGTCGTCCTCCAGGCTGGGTTCCGGGACCTCGTTCAGGTACACGCGGTGGATGTTCGTCAGGAACAGGTTGCCGACCGGGCGGACGATGCGCACCTCGTCCTGGAGGTGCACCGTCAACTGGAAGTCCTCTCGCCAGTTCTTCCCCTCGTAGCCGTTCTCCGGAAGGATCGGATCGTTGAAGAAGATCTTCAGGCCATCAAAGTCCGCGCGTAGACGATCGAGAACGATGATGTTCGGCGCGATCAGCAGGATGTTGCGGGCGAGGGTCGAGCTTGGTTCGTAGAGCTTGTGGAAGTAGCACCAGGCGATGAGCAGCGACAGCACCTTGGTCTTGCCCGCACCGGTGGCGAGCTTCAGCACGTAACGCGGCCAGGACTCCTGGAAGAACGAAAGCGAAAGGTGCTCCGACGAGTCGAAGCGCAGCAGGTCGTGCTTGTCCTGCACATGCTGGACATCATGCAGCCAGATGGCGGTCTCCACCGCTTCGCGCTGGCTGAAATAGTAGCGGAAAGACGACAGTGTGCCGTCGGCCCCTTCCAGCGCATGATCGGTATCGAACCACCAGCGCAGCAACGCGCGGGACGTGGCCGTCGCCCCCTGGTAGCCCCCAGCGCGCCAGGCTTGGACCCCCTTGCGGATTCGTGGCACCAGCGGCGGCATCAACTGATCGGACTTGCCATCCCGCATGCTCTCAGCCGCCGGGAACCAGCGGTGTTCCGGAATCAGCGGAGCGTAGGGAGAAGCCGGAAACGAGGGATGGAGGGCCATGCGGCAGGAGACCTCGAGTTTGGTTCTGTCCCCCTCCCTCGGAGCCTTGGGCAAGCCCATATATTCGCCATTAGCGAATACTGCAACGACTATCCAGCACTCCTGTCCCGGCTTGCTATCCTCCCCCGATGGCCCGCCGGCGAAAACGCGACTCGACCGAGCTCTCCGCGTTCCTCGATAGACTCTTGAAGGAGAAAGGCCTGACCCACACCCAGTTCAGCCGCAAGGTCGGCATGAGCCCGTCGAGCGTGAGCGACCTCAAGCTGCGGCAGGTGTCCTCGGTCGAAGACCAGAAGGTGGCCAAGGTCTTCGCCAAGGTGCTGGACCTGAGCGCGGATGAGCACCACCAGCTCTTCCACCTCCTGGAGCTATCGCGTTGCCCGGCTTACATCCAGGAGCAGGTCAAACAGGGGCGGCCGGCCAAGGCGGTCAAATGGGTGGCGGAGCCGCCGCTCGACTACCACTGTTCCGGTGTCAGATCAGCGCCCCTGTTCCCAGGCACCCACGAATTCCCTGGGAGTAGCCACCGGGACGCTGCCTTTTGCGAAGTGCTTCACGTTACGCGTCACGATGGTCTGCGCGCCAGCGTGGACGGCGGTGAAATACTGGACAGCATCCTCGAAATCTGGCATCCTCGCATCGATCGCCTGGTTCATCACCTGCGCGTCGCAGGACGCCAGGGTGAAGATGTCGCGGAGCTGGACCATCGCCTTCATCGCCCGGCGGTGGTCGGCGAACCGACGGATGATGTAATAGATGTTGGTGACGCTGACCGCGGCGATGATCCCAGTCAACTTGCCCTGCTCCGCCAACGACCAGATGGCTGCGGAGTCATCGTAGAATCCTTCCCGCGCGCAGAGGACGTCGAGGAGGACGTTGGTGTCGACCAGGATCCTCACCTCAGAGTCCGTGCCGGTCGATGAGGGCGTCCTCCAGCAGCGCCCGAGCGCCCCTGCCCTTGGGGAGCCTCACCAGGCCGCTCACGGATCGGGTCAAAGGCGCCACCACCGCCGGAATCCGACGCTTGGCGGCGGCCAAGGCGACGAAGCGCTCGAACATGGCCGAGACACTGGTCCCTTGCTCCGCCGCCAAGGACTTGGCGAGTTCGATGGTGGCGGGGTCAGCGCTGAGGGTGAGCTTGATCATGGCGGGTCCTAATGCACGTATGATATGTGATCAATGATACGTGCAAGAGTGGACCGTTGCGGCTCCCCTGGTCAGACCCGGCTTGCGATGGCGTTTGGTTTTCCTGACTTGCTCTGGGGTCGCTGGGCTGGCCAACCCGGTGCATGCCGCTCCCCGACGAGCGGGCCAGAGGCCCGTGGTCCCAGGGGGGAAGCCGACTGCTCAAGACGTCGCGATGCGCTCTACGCGCAGGCCGCGTCGATCTCAACCAGCTCCTCCGCCGTGAACGTCGGCTTGTCCAGGCACTTCACATTCTCCGCGAGCTGCTCCGGAGCACTCGCCCCGATCAGCACCGACGTGACGCGCGGGTCCTTCAGCAGCCAGGCCAGGGACATCTGGGCGAGGGTCTGGCCGCGGCGCTGGGCGATGGCGTTCAGGCGGCGCGACTTTTCGATGATCGCGGGGGTGACCGCGCCCTCGGAGATGGCGCCGTTGCCGGGGGCTGCCGCCGCGCGCGAGCCGGCGGGGATGCCGTCGAGGTAGCGGCCCGCGAGCACGCCCTGGGCGAGCGGTGAGAAGACGATGGTACCGATGTTCTCGCGGCCCGCGGTGGGCAACACGGTGGTCTCGGGTTTGCGGTCGATGAGGTTGTAGCGCGGCTGGTGGATGGTGATCGGCGCCCAGGAACGCGCGCGGGTCAGGGCTACGGCTGCGCTGAAGTGCGGGTCGTCGTAGTTGGACAGGCCGGCATAGAGCGCCTTGCCCTGGCGCACCAGGGTGTCGAGGGCGCCGATGGTCTCTTCCAGCGGGGTGTCAGGGTCGAAGCGGTGCGAATAGAAGATGTCGACGTGGTCGACGCCCAGCCGCGTGAGCGACTGCTCGCAGGACTCGATCAGGTATTTGCGGCTGCCGAGATCGCCGTACGGGCCGGGCCACATGCGGTAGCCGGCCTTGCTGCTGATGACCAGTTCATGCCGCGGCATGTCCTTGAGGATGCGTCCGAACAGCGCCTCGCTCTCGCCGGGCTGGCGGCCGTAGTTGTTGGCGAAGTCGAAGTGGGTGATGCCGAGGTCGAAGGCGGCGAAGAAGATGCGCCGCGAGGCCTGGTCGTCCCGGTAACCGCCGATGGCGTGCCAGCCGCCCAGGCTGACCGCCGGCAGCTGCAGACCGGAGCGTCCGCAGCGGCGGTAGGGCATGCGGGCATAGCGGTCGGGGGCGAAGGTCATGGGGATCCGAAGGGGGAGCGG
>JACDGQ010000112.1 GCA_013821615.1 Planctomycetota bacterium | reverse complement strand
AACCACCACCGCCGCCGCCGGCACCACCGCCGCCGCCGCCGGGCTGGCGGGGCTCGGCCTCACGGACGCGCAGGGCGCGGCCGCTGTAGTCCTGGCCGTTGAGGGCCTGGACGGCCGCCTGGCCTTCGGGGGCGTTGGCCATGGTGACGAAGCCGAAGCCGCGGCTGCGGCCGGTCTCGCGATCCATCACGACCTTGGCGCGCTGGACGACGCCATGGGCTGCGAAGAGAGCGGTCAGGCCTTCGTCGTTGATCGACCAGGGCAGGTTGCCGACGTAGAGTTCCACAGATGACCTCGGATCTGGCGCGCGGCGCCACGAAAACAGGCGCCGGAAGCGCCTTGGGTGAGCTTCGGAACATGCCATTTGCGGGAATAATCCAAGCGAAATCTGCGCACTTTGCGTGAAGACGAGGGGGGTGAGTGAGATCCCGTCTTACTGCCCGGGCTCACCCCTTGAGGGTCTGCTTGCGCACCAGGCTGGCGTACTCGCCGTCGGCAGCGAGCAGTTCGCCATGAGTGCCCTGCTCCAGCACCGCACCGTGGCGCGGATGTCCGCTGCCGGCGAACACATAGATCACGTCGGCGTGCTGGATGGTGGCCAGGCGGTGGGCGATCATCACCACCGTGCGCCCGCGCATCAGCTCGATCAGGGCGGCCTGGACGTGGTGCTCGCTCTCGGCATCGAGGGCGCTGGTCGGCTCATCCAGCAGCAGCACCGGCGCGTCGCGCAGGAAGGCGCGGGCGATGGCAACGCGCTGACGCTGGCCGCCGGACAGGCGCGTACCGCGGTCGCCGACCGGGGTGGCATAGCCCTGGCCGCCCTCGAGGGCGAGGATGGCGTCGTGGACGTGGGCGCGGCGCGCGGCCTGCTCGACCTCGGCGCGGGTCGCCGCGGGCCGGCCGTAGGCGATGTTGGCGTAGATGGTGTCGTCGAACAGGAAGCTGTCCTGCTGGACGATGGCGAAGTGCTGGGCGAGGCTGGCGAGCTGGAGGTCGCGCAGGTCGGTGCCGTCGATGGTGATGCGTCCGCCGGTGACGTCGTGGAAGCGCGGCAGCAGATCCATCAGGGTGGTCTTGCCGGCGCCCGAGGGGCCGACCAGGGCGATGGTCCTGCCCACCGGGATGACCAGGTCGAGGTCCTTCAGCACGTCTTCGGCGGCGGGCTGGTAGCGGAACGCCACGCGCTCGAAACGGATCGCGTCCCGCGGCGTGGGGCAGGCCGTGGCATCGGGCCGGTCGACGATGGCGCTCGGCCGGTCGAGCAGCGCGTTGACGCGCTCGACCGCCGGCAGCTGCTCCTGCACGTCGCCCCAGGTGCGCATCACCTCGCGCACCGAGGTGATCAGCCGCGCCAGCACGCCCAGGCCGAGGAAGGCCACGGCAGGATCCACCAGGTTGTGCGCGAAGAGCGCGCCCAGCGCGATGAAGGTGCCGCCGACGATGGCGAAGATGGTGGCGTTGGTCACCGCGTCGGATTGGGCGCGGGTGCGCGCCAGGCGCATGTTGGCGTTGAACAGTTGGAGGTTGGCCTCGGCGTAGCGAACAGACTCGCGCTCGGTCGAGCCCATCGCCTTGATCACGCGGATGCCGGCGGTGATCTGCTCGAGCACGCCGAAATTCGCGGCCAGCGACTCGCGCGCGACCTTCGAGCGGCGCCGGGTCTTGCGCAGCACCGGGAGCAGCGCCACCACCACCACCGCCATGCCCAGGAGCAGGACCGGGCCCATCCACAGGCTGCCGTCGTGGTGCCACGCGAACCAGGTGGCGAAGCCGATCAGGCCGATGGCCTCGATCGGGCTCTTCAGCAGCTTGCCGTAGAGCTGCTGCTGGATCATCAGCACCGCGCCGAGATCGCTGGTCAGGCGCGTCAGCAGGTCGCCGCGCGTCAGCTGGTGGTGGAAGGCGAGTTCGAGCCGCACCAGGTGGCCGAGCACGCGGTTGCGCACGTCGCGCATGGTGCGGTTGGCCACCCACTGACCCGCCCACCACGCCAGGTAGGCGGCCGTGGCGGCGAGCGGGCTGAGCAGCAGCAGGGTCAGGCCGAGGTGGGTCAGGTCGCGGCTGGCGGCGAGGATGTCGGGGGTGGGCTGCGGACCCTGCCCCTTGAGCACCGCGCCGATCAGGGTCAGGAAGGGCGCCAGCTTGCTGAACAGGTAGCCGGTCAGCACGCTCATCACGGCGGTGCTGACCAGCATCACCGCGGTCATCCAGCGGTAGGGGCGGGACTGCAGGAAGACCCGCTTGAGGAGGCCGAAATCGTTGCTCGCCACGTCCGCTCCGGGGGCGGAACATACCCCGGGTCACCGGCGGCGCTATGGGGGGCGGGGGGCCGGAGGCCCGCTTGCCCCCCACAACCCGTCCCCACACTGCCGCGACCGCCCGGCGCGGGCCGCTGCGCGCGGGGTGCCGGGCCCATCAGGGAGCTGCATCGTGGGCGAACTCCGCGACCGTCTCGACGGTCTCAAACGCAAGCTGGACGAATTCGCCAGGCTGGTCGACCGTCCGGCCAAGCTCGAGGCGATGCAGCGCCACGAGCACCGCATGGGCGATCCCACCTTCTGGAACGACCAGGCCAAGGCCCAGGCGGTGGTCGTCGAGCTCAAGGCGATCAAGAACACCCTCGATCCCTACGACGCCATGGCGCAGTCGCTGTCCGACGCCAGCGAGCTGCTCGAGCTGGCCGAGTCCGACCGCGACGAGGCCACCCTCGCCGAGATCGTGCGCGAGGCGCAGCGCATGGAGGCCGACTACGAGAAGCTCGCGCTCAAACTGGTGCTGTCCGGCAAGTACGACAACGCCAACGTCTACCTGACCATCAAGCCCGGCGCCGGCGGCACCGAGGCCTGCGACTGGGCGGGGATGATGTTCCGCATGTACAGCGCCTACCTGCAGCGCGGCGGCTACACCGTCGAGGTCATGGACATGCTGCCCGGCGACGAGGCCGGGCTGAAGATCTGCACGCTGTCGGTGCGCGGCCCGTACGCGTATGGCTACCTCAAGGCCGAGATGGGCACGCACCGTCTGGTGCGCATGAGTCCGTTCAACGCCGACGGCAAGCGCCAGACCAGCTTCGCCGCAGTCGAGGTCACCCCCGAGATCGACGAGGTCGGCGAGGTCAAGCTCGACGAGAAGGAGCTGCGCATCGACACCTACCGCGCCTCGGGCGCGGGCGGCCAGCACGTCAACAAGACCGACTCCGCGGTACGCGTCACCCACATCCCGACCGGGCTCTTCGTAGCCGTCCAGACCGAGCGCAGCCAGGTCCAGAACAAGGGCCGCGCGATGAAGATGCTGGTCGCCAAGCTCCAGCAGCTCAAGGAATCCGAGCGCCTCGACGAGCTCAAGGATCTCAAGGGCGAGCGCGGCACCATCGGCTGGGGCCACCAGATCCGCAGCTACTTCCTGCAGCCCACCCAGATGGTGAAGGATTTGCGCACGCGCCATTCCACCAGCCAGGCCTATGATGTGCTCGATGGCAATCTGCAGCCGTTCATCGATGCGTACCTGCGCTGGCGACTCGGCGGCAGCAAGGACATGAAGGGGGCGGAGGAGGAGGAGGGGTGACGCGCGGGGCGCGCGAGCTTCGAGCTTCGAGCTTCGAGCTGCGAGTCGCGAGTAAGACCGGCCGTCACTCGTAGCTTCCTCCGCGCAACGGAGCGATGAGTTGCGAGTTGCGAGCTGCGAGTCGCGAGGACAACCAGTGTCCCTCGAGACTCGTGGCTCGCAGCGCGAAACTCGAAGCTTTCCCATGCAACGGTCTCTCCTGAGCTTCCCCGATTGTCCCGGTCGTGCTCGGCGTCAAGGAGCTGCGGCTGCGCCTCCGCCCGCGGGGCGCGGCGGCGCGGGGCGCGCCGTCCTTGACTCCTGCGCGCGACCTGGGGGTGGGGGGGAACCACAGGACGTTTCCATGACGGCGTTCGAAGAGCTTCTCGTCTGGCGGCGTGCGCGGGTGTTGACCGGCGATGTGTACAAGCTCGTGCGCGGCTCCGGCATCGCGCACGACTTCGCGTTCCGCGATCAGATCCAGCGCGCAGTGTTGTCCATCACGGCGAACATCGCCGAAGGTGCCGAACGCGGGCAGCCGCGCAAATTCGCCTACTTCCTGCGCATCGCCAAGGCCTCCTCCGGTGAACTGCGCAGCCATCTCATCCTCGCCAGCGACCTGGGGCTGTGCCAAGGTGCCGCAGCCAAGCGGCTCCAGGACGAGCTCGCACAGATCGGCCGCATGCTGGGCGCGCTCATCCAGCGTCTGGCGTGAGGGAGAGAATTTCGAACTTGGGATTGTGCCAAAGACATGCCTTCCTCGTAGCTCGTAGCTCGTAGCTCGTAGCTCGTAGCTCGTAGCTCGTAGCTCGTAGCTCGTAGCTCGTAGCTCGTAGCTCGTAGCTATCCCGACTTCCCAAACTCCCATTTGACCGATGGGAGTATGTGGATATAAGACCTCTGCTGCCGCTGTCCACTGCGCCAACGACCACGCACCGCCCGCGCCCCCTCCGCAAGGACCCCCATCATGCGCCTCCCCCTCATCATCGCCCTCGCGCTCAGCGCCCTCGCCGGCCCCGGGCTGCGCGCCGCCGACCAGCTCGAACTGCTCAACGTCAGCTACGACCCGACGCGCGAGCTCTACCAGGACTACAACGCCGCCTTCGCCAAGCACTGGCACGAGAAGACCGGCGGCACGGTCACGGTGAAACAGTCGCACGGCGGCTCCGGCAAGCAGGCGCGCGCGGTCATCGATGGCCTGCAGGCCGACGTCGTCACTCTCGCCCTGGCCTACGACATCGACGCCATCGCCGAGCGCGGCAGGAGCATCGCGCCCGGCTGGCAGAAGCGCCTGCCGGACAACAGCGCGCCCTACACCTCGACGATCGTATTCCTGGTGCGCAAGGGCAACCCCAAGCACATCGCCGACTGGTCCGACCTCATCAAGCCCGGCGTCGCCATCATCTCGCCCAATCCCAAGACCAGCGGCGGGGCGCGCTGGAACTACCTCGCCGCTTGGGGCTACGCCCTGCAGGCGAACGGCGGCGACCAGGCCAAGGCCAAGGAGTTCGTCACCCAGTACTTCGCGCACGTGCCGGTGCTCGACTCCGGCGCGCGCGGCGCCACCACCACCTTCATCGAACGCGGCATCGGCGACGTGCTGGTCGGCTGGGAGAACGAGGCGCTGCTCGCCCTCAAGGAGCTCGGCCCTGGCACGTTTGAGCTGGTGACGCCCTCGGTCTCGATCCTCGCCGAGCCGCCGGTGGCGGTTGTCGACCGCAGCGTCGACAAGCACGGCACCCGCGATGCGGCCGAGGAATACGTGAGCTGGCTCGGCAGCGAGACCGGCCAGGAGATCGCCGCGCGCAACTTCTACCGCCCGCGCCTGGCCTCGGTCGCCGCCACGTACCAGGCGCAGTTCCCCAAGCTCAAGCTGTTCACCATCGCCGAGGTCTTCGGTACCTGGGCGGAGGTCCAGAAGACCCACTTCGCGGATGGCGGGGTGTTCGAGCAGATCTACCAGCCGCGCTGAGCGCGGCGCGCGCCCTTCGCATTCGCACCCCGCACCCCGCACCCCGCACCCCGCACCCCGCACCCCGCACTCCGCCCCTCGTTCCCCGTGCTTCCGTTCGGAACCCGATGCCGCTCCTGCTCAAAGAACGTTCGATCCTGCCCGGGTTCTCGCTGACCCTGGGCTTCACCGTCGCCTACCTCAGCCTGCTGGTGCTGATCCCGCTGGCGATGCTGGTGTGGAAGTCGTCGTCGCTGTCGCTGCACGGGTTCTGGGCGGTGGCGACCTCGCCGCGGGTGCTGGCGTCCTACCGCCTGTCGTTCGGCGCGTCGCTGATCGCGGCGGCGATCAATGTCCCGGCCGGGCTGCTGCTCGCCTGGGTGCTGGTGCGCTACCGGTTCCCCGGGCGCCGGCTCATCGATGGCCTGATCGACCTGCCCTTCGCCCTGCCGACAGCGGTCGCCGGCATCACCCTGTGCGCGCTCTACGCTCCGAACGGCTGGGTCGGCCATCTGTTCGCCCATGATGGCGCCATCGGCGCGTGGATCCCGGCGACCGGCTGGATGGCTGGGCACCTCTACACGCCCGAGCACGTCGAGGAGGGCGTGTGGGCGGGCGGCGTGAAGATCGCCTACACGCCGCTGGGCATCATCCTCGCCCTGACTTTCATCGGCTTGCCCTTCGTGGTGCGCACCGTGCAGCCGGTGCTGGAGGGCCTGGGCACCGAGTACGAGGAGGCGGCGGGCAGCCTGGGCGCCAGCCGGCTCGCCACCTTCCGCGCGGTCATTCTGCCCGAGATCTGGCCGGCGCTGGCGACCGGCTTCGCGCTGGCCTTCGCGCGCGGCGTCGGCGAGTACGGCTCGGTGGTGTTCATCGCCGGCAACCAGCCGATGCACACCGAGATCACGCCGCTGCTGATCATCAGCAGGCTCGAGGACTACGACTACGCCGGCGCCACCGCCATCGCCGTGGTCATGCTGGTGCTGTCGTTCGTGATGCTGGTGGGCATCGGCCTGCTGCAGCGTCTCAGCCGCGTGCGGGGGATGGTATGAGGCCGCTGATCGTCCACGCCAACGAGCGCGCCCGCGTCACCCACGAGCCGCGGTGGGTGCGCCGCATGCTCGTGCTGCTAGCGGCGGCGTTCTTCGCGGTCCTGCTGCTGGTGCCGATGCTCGCGGTGTTCGGCTTCGCGCTGCGCGAGGGGCTGGGGGTCTACTGGGCGGGGATCTCCTCGCCCGACGCGCGCAGCGCCATCAGGCTGACCCTGATCACCGCAGCCATCGCGGTGCCGCTCAACACGGTCTTCGGCGTGGCGGCGGCGTGGTGCGTGGCCAAGTACGAATTCCGCGGCCGCCGCCTGCTGGTGCACCTGATCGATCTGCCGTTCTCGGTCTCGCCGGTGGTCGCCGGGCTGGTGTTCGTACTGCTGTTCGGCGCCCAGGGGGTGTTCGGCGCGTGGCTGCAGGCGCACGACGTGCAGATCATCTTCCAGGTCCCCGGCATCGTCCTGGCGACGCTGTTCGTGACCTTCCCGTTCGTGGCGCGCGAACTCATCCCGGTGATGCAGGCCGGCGGCAACGAGGAGGAGGAGGCAGCGATCATGCTCGGCGCCAGCGGCTTCACCACCTTCTGGCGCATCACCCTGCCCAAGGTGAAGTGGGGCCTGATCTACGGCGTGGTGCTGTGCAACGCGCGCGCCTTCGGCGAGTTCGGCGCGGTTTCGGTGGTGTCGAGCAAGATCCGCGGCGCGACCAGCACCATGCCGCTGCACATCGAGAACGAGTATAACGACTACCACGGCACCGCCGCCTTCGCGGTGGCCTCGCTGCTCGCCCTGCTCGCCCTGCTGACCCTGGTCATCAAGTCCTTCGCCGAGTGGCACGTCCACCGCCAGCAGCGTGCGGCCGCGCTCGCCGATGCCGCCGCCGCCGTCCCCACCGCGCTTCCCGGGATCAGCCCATGAGCATCTCCGTCCAGCACCTCTCCAAGCGCTTCGGCAGGGTCGCCGCGGTCGACGACGTCAGCCTCGAGATCCCCGACGGTTCGCTGCTGGCGCTGGTCGGGCCGTCGGGCTCGGGCAAGACCACCCTGCTGCGCGTCATCGCCGGACTGGAGCAGCCCGACAGCGGCGCGGTGCTGCTCGCGGGCCGCGACGTGACGCGCGCGGGAGTGCGCCAGCGCGGCGTCGGCTTCGTCTTCCAGCACTACGCGCTGTTCCGCCACCTCACGGTGTTCGACAACATCGCCTTCGGACTGACCGTGCGGCCGAAGGAGACGCGCCCGGGCGCATCCGAGATCGCCGACCGCGTGCATGCGCTGCTCAGGCTCATCCGCCTCGAGGACCTCGCCAAGCGCCTGCCCCACCAGCTGTCCGGCGGCCAGCGCCAGCGCGTCGCCCTGGCGCGCGCGCTGGCGGTCGAGCCCAAGGTGCTGCTCCTCGACGAACCTTTCGGCGCGCTCGACGCCAAGGTGCGCCAGGAGCTGCGCCGCTGGCTGCGCCGCCTGCACGACGAGGTGCACGTCACCAGCGTGTTCGTCACCCACGATCAGGAGGAGGCGCTCGAGGTCGCCGACCGCGTGGTGGTGATCAACCAGGGCCGCATCGAGCAGGACGGCACGCCGGAGCAGGTCTACAGCCACCCCGCCACGCCCTTCGTCCACCACTTCCTGGGCAGCGTCAACATCTTCCACGGCCGCATCCGCGGCGGCACCGCCACGGTCGGCGACCTGACGGTGCCCGCGCCCGGCGCCTGGCCCGCGGCCGCCGAGCAGGCCGTCGCCTACGTGCGGCCCCACGACATCGCCATCAGCCGCGCGCGCGACGCGGTGTGCAC
>JACDGQ010000111.1:1915-8374 GCA_013821615.1 Planctomycetota bacterium | reverse complement strand
CCCTGGAGGTGCTCGCCCTGCGCCTGGCCGCGCGCAGCGAGGACGCCGAGCTGCGTTACCGCGCCAGCAATCCCGAGCTTACCGACTCGCCCTTCTACCGCCTGCTGCGCGCCGTCGCAGCGGCCGCGGCGGCGGTGCGCAGCGGCGACCACGCGGCCATGGCGCTCGCGGCGGTGGTGGCGCCGCTCGGCGAGTGCCGCATCGCCATCGACGTGATCCGGGACCACCTCGCCCGCCACGGTGTCAGCGTCGATGTGGTTTTCCGCCTCGACCGCATGCGCCAGCAGCTCGAGCGCATCGTGCTGCTCACCGCCCTGCTCGACCCGGGCGCCGCCCCGCTTGAGCACCGTCGCCGCGCCATGGACTTCATCGCCGCCCTGCTCGCCGACATGCGCCGGCAGGCCCGGGTGCGGGGGCTGATCACCGAGAGCCTCGCCATGCTCACCCGGCGCATCGTCGCGAGCTCGGGCCGCGCCGGTGCGCACTATATCACCAGCAGCGGCGCGGAGTGGCGCGGCATGCTCGTGTCCGCCGCCGGCGGCGGCGTCATCACCGCCGGTACCGCGGCGCTGAAGATCGGCATCGGCGCGCTGCACCTGCCGCTGTTCCTCGACTGGGCGGCGAGCGCCCTGGATTACGCGGGCAGCTTTCTGCTCATGCAGGGCCTGGGCTTCACCCTGGCCACCAAGCAGCCGCCGGTGACCGCGGCGGCCTTCGCCCATGCCATGGACGAAGGGCGCAGCGAGTGCAACACCCGCCCGCTCAGCGTGCTGTCGGCGCAGATCGTGCGCTCGCAGCTCGCCGCGGTCATCGGCAACCTCGGGCTGGTGGTGGTGTCGGCCTGGGCCCTCGATGCGCTCTGGGTACGCTTGCGTGGGGGTCACCTCCTCGATGCGGCTTACGCGGACCACGCCATCGCCAGCTTTCATCCGCTGGCCTCGGGGACGCTGTTCTTCGC
Organism: Planctomycetota bacterium; assembly: GCA_013821615.1. Classification (GTDB taxonomy): domain Bacteria; phylum Planctomycetota; class UBA11346; order UBA11346; family UBA11346; genus BOG-1363. The sequence goes on along the minus strand of JACDGQ010000111.1, from coordinate 7,416 downwards.
GGTCGTGACCGGCTTCGCGCTGTGGCTCTCGAGTGCCATCGCCGGCTGGTGCGAGAACCTCTCGTCCTACCACCGCCTGCCCGAGGCCGTGCGCCAGAGCCCTGGCCTGGCCAGGCTGCTCGGCGCGCGCCGCGCGAAGGCGGCCGGCGACGGGCTCGCCCACCAGGTCAGCGGCATCACGGGCAACATCGCGCTGGGCGTGCTGCTCGCCACCATCGCCATGTTCGGCAAGTTCACCGGCACCGCGCTCGACGTACGCCACATCACGCTGTCCACCGGTACGCTCACCCTCGCCTGCCTGGCGCGACGACCGGACCAGCTCTTCGGCGCCGATGTAGCATGGGCACTGGTCGGCATCGCCTGCATCGGCCTGCTCAACTTCGGGGTCGGTTTCGTCATCAGCCTACTGGTGGCGATGCGTGCACGTGGCATGCGGGTGCGCGATTGCGGCTGGATGGTGCGCGGGCTGGTCAGGGACACGCTCGCGGATCCCTTGCCGTTCATCTTCCCGGTGAAGCGCTGAAGATCGGTCAGTGACGCCCCGTGTTGGCGGGTCGCGTCCATGACTGGAGGCTTCTCGCGGATCGAAAAACCCTCTCGGCAGACCGCCGCTGTAAACTGCCCTCGGTTTGGGCCTGAATGGTCGAGCTGGCGGTCGAACGTACCGGCGATGGCACGCGCCACAGTTTTTGGTGCTCTGCTACTGGATTCTAGGAATCTGTGGGCAGCCGAACTGTGCACGATCCCCGACTGCGTTTGAGTCGTGCGCGACATCGATTCGCCTGAGTACAAAAAACGGCATCCTGGACGGCACGGGCCGTCCAGGATGCCGGTCAGGATATCAGGCGTTGCTAAACCTCAGAAGCGGCCGCCAACGCTGACGAGCAGGCCAAAACCACGGTTCTCGCGCTTGTCCGAGACCGCGGTCCCGTCGGCGCGCGAGTAGTCGGGGGAATAGCTGCCGATCAGGTAGGGCACCTCGACGCCGAACTGCAGGCCGCCGGGGAGGGTGAAGTAGGTGCCGACGCGCGCGCCGAATTCGATATACTTGTCCCAGTTCTTCGAGGTCTGGGTGTCGCCATGGTCGGTCACGCTGTAGTAGGCGCGGCCAGCGCCGACGAAGGGCGCGACTTCGAAGTGCCAGTTCGGGGTGAAGGCGTAGCCGTAGCCCAGCATGATGTCGACCACCGGGATGGTCGCGGTCGCCTCCTGGCTGCCGTTGTCGAACTTGGACTGGTTGACCGCGATCCCCGCGCCGTAGATCAGGCCGCCGCCATCGCCGAGGTGGCCGCCGACGAATTCGATCTGCCCACGGTAATTGTGGTCTGAATTGCGGCCACTGTCGGACGAGGAGGTGGTCGTGCCGGAGCCTGGGCCGCTGGTGGCGGTGGCGTGGTTCTCGCCGCTGAAGCGGTTGGACAGGACGCCGGCGCCGAAGCGCAGATCGGCCAGGTTCATTTCCGCGGCCGCGGCGTGCGAAGCCAGAGCGAGGAGCGTCAGCGAGGCGCAGGTGGTGAGGGTCTTGACGTGCATGGGCATGGCATTTTCCTTGTCGCGCATGGCGCGGGTTTACGGAGGGGGTTCCTGTCCACACGCATGGCAATGGCTGTGCCAAACGTGACCGGCGTCCGCCCCCTGATGCAAACCCTGACATGGTCATGACCTGACGCTGCGAAATCGGCGGAATCCTGCTCGTCGCCGTGCGCTTTGAAGGGGGCTCAGGCGCATGCGAGTTGCAGGCGGCAACCTGACGGAGCACGAATCATCCGGGTTGCGGCCGGTGGGGAGCCGGACGGATTGGTAGAATCCCGTTCTCAACCAAGTGATGTCCCTGATGCAGCTACTCCACCGGCGCGTGGCACGCACCCTGACGAACATGGCGGCCACTGCGCATGTATTGGCATGGGTCTTGCCAGTGGAGGGCGCGCATCCCGCGTCGACGGGATCGATCCCTTCTGAACCGCGACGCTTCCGGGCGGCGCCCCGGATGCCCGCATGCCCGCTCCAGCACCCGTCGAATCCACCAGCACAGGAAGATCCCCCCGGATCCTGGTCGTGGACGACAATCCTACGGACATCGATCTGCTCAGCGAGGCCCTGCTGGAGGTCGCGCCGCAGGCGGAGATCGACAGTTCGACCTCGGCGCATCTGGCGCTCGGTCTGCTGCAGGCGGCGTGCAACGGTGGTCCGGCGCCGCAGCTGGTGGTGCTCGACCTGCGCATGCCGATGATCAGCGGCACCGACCTGCTGCGCGGGCTGCTGGCGCAGCCCGACCTCGCCGGGATGCGTATCGTGATGCTCAGCGGTCTGATCGAGGAGCGCGATCGTGAGCGCTGCCGGCAGCTCGGCGTCGCTGAGATCTGGCAGAAGCCGAACGACCATGCCGGCTACCTGGAGCTGGCGCGACGCCTGGTGCAGCTCGTACCCTGAAACCGCCGCATCGTTCGCGACGCCGACCACCACCTCCTGTCACGAGGTCGCAGTGCGCGTCCTTTCAGGACGCGGTCTGGCTCTGTCCGCTGCCCTGACTCTGACTCTGGCCAAGGTCCTGGCTCTGCGCGGCCGCGGCTGCCGGCGCGGCCTCCGCCTCGGATGCGGTCGCGACGACCACGTCGTGGACGAAGCGCAGCTTGGCCAGCACCGTCGGAGACAGCACGAACGGGTACCAGTCGGGCAGGCCCATGCCGCGGTTGAGACTGTTGAGTGCGAAGGTGATCGGCATCCATGCGGTGATCATCTCATCGAAGGAACGTGCGGCCGCGGGGGTGACCCGGGTGGTGCTGCCGTCAGGCGCCTTGACCGTCAAATTCAGCTGCGCCGCGATTTCGAGGGTGTCCCGCCCATGCAAATAGTGGGCCCAGGTCTCGGCCCAGTCCTCCCAGGGATGCATGCTGGCATACGCGCTCACGTGCTGGTCCTGCCAGCCGCTCTTCCCGCCCGCGTCGTAATGCTGCTTCATGGCCTGCTGGTAGTCGATGCTCTCATCGCCGAACAGTGCGCGGTACGGTTCGTGCCAACGGCTGCCGTCGATGAGCAGGTCCCAGTAGTGGTGGCCGCTTTCGTGGCGGAAGTGGCCGAGCAGGGTGCGGTAGCGCTCGCCCAGCCGCACGCGCTGCTTCTCGCGGAACTCGTCGTCGGCCTCGGCGATGTTGATGGTGATGATGCCGTGGTCGTGGCCGGTGATCGCCGGTTCATCGCTGGTCGATGCGATGAGATCGAAGGCCAGTCCATGGCTGGGGTCCTCCTCCAGGCCGGCACGCGGCAGGCCGAGGCTGCGCAGCGAGTAGACCAGCCGGCGCTTGGCAGCCTCGAGCAGGATCCAGCGGGTGCGGTTTCCCGCCACGCTCAGGTCCGGCCGGGTGCGGGTCAGCCGGCACGACTCGCACAACTCGTGCGTGTCATCGCTGCGCACCATCCAGTTGCACGCCCCCTCGACACCGTAATTGCGGCACTTCCGCCACGTGGCCGCACTGTCACCGAGCGCCGCGAAAGTGTCGTCGTCCACCGGTTCGAGTGCCGCGATGGTGCCCGGATCGGGCAGGTAGCCGAGCTCGTGGTTGCAGGTCAGGCAACGGTAGTTCTCGAAGAAGACCCGGGCTTTGCAGCTCTGGCAGACGAAGATTTGCATGATGTGATGCGACTTTCGTGACCGCAGGTGATGATGAACGCCGCCCGTGCCACCGGCCGCTGATCAGCGGCGCCACGAGCGGTAGGCGAGCCAGCCCCCGACCAAGGGAAGGGCCAGGAAGAGGGCTCCGGCGGCGCAGTGGCCGGCGGCCGCGCTGCCCAGCCAGCTGGAAAAGGCCATGGCCATACCCTGGACCAGGAGGATCGCGCCGGTCGCGGCCATGGCAACGCCCGCGGCGACGATGACCAGCGCCACCAGGACGGCGCTCGCAGAGGCGGCGAGGCCGCGCAGCAGACTCGTACGCAGCTCCCGCCCAAGCTGCACGATGACCGTGCGCACCGCCTCGAGTACGCTGGCCATGGGGTGCGGCTCCGGCGCCTCCGCGTCCGGCTCATCGTCTGGAGGTGCACCCGTCGGTGCTTCCTCGTGGTGTGCCGGCATGGTCATCTTTCCTCCTGGTTGCCTGCGACCCGGCCGCACCGTGCGGTCCGCGCCATCTTCACCGCGAGCCGCGGCGGAACAGGCTCAAGATCGCCGAGATGATGAAGAGCACGATGAACAGGAAGAACAGCACTTTGGCGATGTCGACCGCACCACTCTCGATGCCGCCGAACCCGAGGAGGCCCGCGAGCAGCGCGATGAGGAAGAAGGCGGCGGACCAGTAGAGCATAGGGTGTCCAGAGCAGACGCAGGCGACTGCGTACGGTGATGACCCACAAAGGGGCCGCTGGGCCAGTGTGCCGCGGACCGTCGAATTAGCGAGGGTTGTGCCAACGCTGGGGGTACCGCCCCGCGCAGCGTCCGACCGTTCTCGCTGCTAAGTCGATCTCGGCATGCCGGGCCCCTGGGGGAGCTGTACAGGGCGATCGCATCCAGGCCTGAGGATACTGTCGACCACGCCGCGCGGTGCGCCGCGCCGAAGCCCGCTCCGCTGCCCGCGCCCCCCAGGTCTCCCCATGCAGGATGCCCGATGATCAGTGCTTTCCAGGGTGCAGTCTGCACCCTGTGCGTGGGCAGCGATTCTTCATGTCCATGACCCTGGCCCCGTCACGTCGCATGCTGACCGAGCACCTGGCGCAGTGCGTTCAAGCGCGCCTCATGGCGGAGAAATCCGCAGGAATACGCTGTTTTTATCCGCGCGCGAGACGGTATCCGCCGGATCGTGATCGCGCTCACCCAGGGTTTGGCACGTCCTGCGCCAAGGGACTGCAGTCCAGCAGGCGCCGCATGCGCTTGGCCGGATGCGGGTGCTAGCGGTAATGCCGACGCCACCCGACGGTCCCCCACCCACCGCCCTTCCTTCACCGGAGACATCATGTCCATCTGCACCCGTCCCCTGCCGCTGCGCCTCCTCGCTGGCTGCTCCCTGTTCGCCGCTGCCATGGCCCCGCTCGCCGCCATGGACAACCTGGGCGCCGACAGCTCCGCGCCGCGTCTCGGCGGAGAATTGCTGTTCGGCACCAGCGGCTTCGAACCGGGCATCGACGCCGCTTGGCGCTTCCACACCATGTCCTCGACCATGATCATCCGTCCGGAACTCCTCCTCAGTGAGGATTCGCGTCCGGGCGTGGCCCTGTCGGTCAGCTGGAACCTGGACATGCTCAACCTGCCCAAGAACCAGACCCTGAGCGTCGGTCCGCGCATCGCGTGGCACAACAGCGATGATCACGGCCTGGAGGGTGGCTTGATGGGCCTCTACTCGTTCGATTTCATGAATGATCGCCCGGGTCATCATTTCCTCGAAGTGATCGGCATCGCCGGTCTGGTCGAGGACAAGAGCAACGACAACGACAAGGCGACGCGCTTCGGCGGCACCATCGGTGTCGGCTACTCGTATCAGTTCTGAGCCTCGGACCACACCATCTGAAACCCG
>JACDGQ010000111.1:0-1905 GCA_013821615.1 Planctomycetota bacterium | reverse complement strand
GCGCACGCTACCGCTGGTTGCAGCGCGGATGCGGGTGCAGCCCCGCGGGCTGGGGCCGCATCTTGTCATCGCCGTGTCCCAGTCGAGAATTCCGGGCCGGCCCGCAATGGCCGCCGGCGATGCCCATGAACACCATGCTCCTCCGCGTCTTCACCATCGCCGCGGCCGCGGCGTTGGCCTCGGCATGGTGGCTCCACGGGACAGCGACGACCCCGCTCGCACTGCGCCTGGGCACGACCCGCACGCCCTTCTCGGCCGTGGTATGGCTGGCGGCATCCCGCGGCTATTTTTCCGCCGAGGGCCTGGCGGTGACGGTCGTTCCCTACGGCTCCGGCAAGCTCGCCCTCGCCGAGATGCTCGCCGGCAAGGTCGACTTTGCCACGGCGGCCGATACGCCGATCATGTTCGCGCTGGTTTCCGACCTGCCCCTGCGCGTGCTCGCGACCATCGGCACCTCGATCGATGCGACCGAGGTGGTGGCGCGCCGCGACCGCGGCATCGCCACCGGGCGCGATCTCGCGGGGCATCGCGTCGGCCTGGTGCAGGGGACGACCTCGCAGTACTTCCTCGACACCTTCCTGGAGGTCGCAGGCCTTGCCGCCGGCGCGATTGAACGCGTGGCCCTGGAGACCGACGACCTGGCGCCGGCGCTCGCGGACGGACGGGTCGATGCGATCGCGGCCTGGGCGCCGTACTCGGTGCGCGCGAAAGCGCTGCTCGGCGACCGCGCGGTGACCATGCGCGCCGGCAGCATGTACCGCTGGACCTGGAACCTCGTCGCGTCCGGCGTCGGGGACAACCCGGGCGCTGCCGGGGTGCTGCGCGCCCTGCGGCGCGCAGCCGCTGACCTCCAGGCGGATCCGGACGGGGTCGCCACCGAGATCGCCGGGCCTCTCGGAATGCCGGCGGAGTCGCTGCCGGAGGAGTGGCGCCACACCCGCTTCGCGGTGACGATCGACCAGGCCCTGCTCGTCAATCTCGAGATGCAGGCGCGCTGGGCGATCGGCTGCGGGCTGGCCAGACCGGGTGCCGTGCCCGACTTCCTGCCGGCGATGGCGCCCGGCCCGCTGCGCGCGATCGACCCGGCACTGGTCACGCTGATCGATGGCAAGGACCGGCGATGACGCTGCGCCGCACCGCCACCGTCGCGGTCGTCGCGGTCAGCTTCCTGCTGCTGCTGCTGCTCGTGCAGCTGATCCGCTCGGGCGACACCACCAGGCGGCTCGACCGGATGAGTGCCCAGGCCAATGGCATCACCGCGACCGTGTCCTCGCTCGACCACCTGGTCTACGAGTACCTGCTGCAGCCGCACGCGCGCCCCGCCCAGCAGTGGCGGCTGCTCAGCGAGCAGCTGGGCGGCCAGCTCGACGACCTCGACGCGGCCGGCGGCGACGCAGCGGCGGTCGCGGGTCTGCGCCGCGAGCGGGGCGAGGCGCACGAGCTGTTCGAGGCGCTCGTCGACGGGATCAAGGGTGCAGGCCCCGACCAGGCCGCCCTGGCCATGCGCCGCAGCCACATCGCCGAACAGATGCTGCTGGTCTCGCGCGCGATGTCGCAAGAGGCGGCGCGCATCCACCACCTCACCATCCGGCAGCGCGCCACCGTGCAGGCGCGAGACAGCCTGATCGCGATCGGGGCGCTGGCGGCGACCTTCGGCCTGCTCGCCTGGCTGCTCATGCATGTGCGGCGCCGCGTGCTGCTGCCGCTGGACGCGCTGCAGCGCAGCACCGAGCGCGTCGCCGCCGGCAACCTCGACCAGCAGACCGGCGAGGCGCGCGACGACGAGATTGGCGACCTCGCGCGGGCCTTCGACCGCATGGTCGGGCAGCTGCGCGACTCGCGCCGCCTGCTCCAGGCCGAGGAGGCCAAGCGCGCCGGCGAGGAGCGCCAGCGCCAGCTCATCGA
>JACDGQ010000110.1 GCA_013821615.1 Planctomycetota bacterium | reverse complement strand
GTGCTGCTCGGCCCGGGCATCCCGCGCGGCCTCGACCCGGCGCAGTGGCCGGCCTTCCTCGCCGCCGGCGCACCGACTCGTCCTGGTCAGGTGCTGGCCAGCATGCACCACCACTTCGTCGGCCAGGACGCGGTGCTGCCGCACCACAATCTGCTGTTCGACGCGGCCGGCATGAATCCCGCCCACCCGGTCACGGCGCAGACCGCCGCGGGCGGCCGCAGCGTGCTCAGCCCGTGGAGCACCATCCTCACCATCGTCGACCCCGCCGGCCTGGGCGACAGCGCCGCCGCCAACGACCTGATCGCCGCCTACCTCGCCATCGGCACGCCGCCGTTCACCGCGCAGCGCCTGCTCTCGACCTATCCCGGCGACGTGTGGGCGGCGCCGCGCACCGACCCGCTGCAGCCGCCCGCCCAGCTCGCCACGGCGAAGCCGTTCGACCTCGCCTGTGCCCTGTCCTACCACGCGGCCGCCACCAGCGTGCGCCAGGACCGCCACACCCGGCTGGTGGTGTGGGCCAGCCGCCAGGCGGCCAGCGACGGGGTGCTGGGCCTCGGCACCTTTGCCAACGCCGCGCTGCTCGCCGACTGCTGCCGCTGGCTCGCCAACCGCGAGGCCGCCACCGACATCCCCGCCGCCGAGACCGCCGCCTTCCGCGTCGACTGCAGCGACAACGCCCTGACCTATCTGACCGCCATCCTGGTCGCGATCATCCCCTGCCTGTTCATCGGCGGGGCGATCATCGCGTGGTGGGAGCGGCGCTGAGCTGAACAACCCGGTGCACCGCGACGTAAGCCGCGCTCCATCATGGCCAGACGCACGCACACCGATAGCTTCGACCCGTGCTCCGCGACCCCGCCACACCATCCTGCCGCAGCCACTGGCGCACGCTGATCGCATGCCTCCTGGCAGGTGCCCTCTGCGGCTGCGCTGGCCGGGATCGGTCGTGCAGCGAACCGTGTGTGCCGTGGACCGGCGAGCCCACCACCCCCGGCATCGTCGCGGTGATCAACGGCACGCCCACGCCGATCCTCATCGATACCGGCTTCAATGGCAACCTGCTGGTGCCGATCTCCGGACTCGATGCTCTGCATCTGGTCCAGGAGGATGCCCCCGGCGGCCAGGCGACCGGCTTGGGAGGCGACTTCCCGTGGTGGCGGACCGGGCCAGTGTTGATGATCCTCGGCGGCTCCCGGGTGGACCTCTCCAGCAGCATGGCGATGCGGCGCGACCTCGCCCTCATGGGCACCCAGATCCTGCGCGACGTGGGCGCGGTCATCGATTGCGGCCGCCAGGTGTTCTTCGCCGAGCAGGCCATGGCCGACTCGCCCTGGTCCGCGATCTACGCCCAGGACCGGCTGCGCGGCCGGGGCTACTGCTCCATCCCCTTCCTGCCCGTGCCCGGGGACGGCCTCCTGGTCCGCGGGATGATCGCCGGCCATGCGGTGGTGCTGGGCATCGATACGGGTGCCAACAGCAGCACCCTGGACGCGGACCGGCTGGCGGCTTGGGGCCTGGTCGACGACAGTCTGGGGACGGCGCTGCTCGACAACCGCATCTCCATCGACGCGTCCGGCAGGCTGGCCCGGATGGGTGCGAGCAGGCCGCTCACCGTGGAACTGGGCGCGGTGAGGGTGGAGGGATCCTTCACTGCACTGGAACTCGCAACGCTGAACCGCGGACGCGCGGCGCATGCCGGCGAGCACGGAGAAGGATCCAATCCGCTCGCCGGCATCATCGGCATGGACGTGCTGCTCGCGCACCGCGCCATCATCGATTTCCGCACCGCGACCATGTACCTGACAATCGCCCGCGCGCGATGAGGCGGTGCACCTGCCGGGCTGGGCCGGAAGCGGGCCGGCGCGCAGCGGCGGCCCATCCTCAAACCTGGCCAGCGCCAGCGACGCTTCGTCCAGGCGCGGAAGGTCTCATCTCCCACCGCGCCGGCGCCGCTCCTCGTCCTCGCGCCGGTGTTTGCGCTCACGCCCGCGCAACCACAGGAACAGCGCGGTCCCGACCAGCAGGAGCAGCAGCGGCACCGCGAGGATGGCGGCCCTGCCGAGGTAGCGCACCAGCAACGAGAACCCGGCCAGTACCAGGATGAACCCGGCCAGGCGCGCCACCCGGCTGCCCAGGTAGTGGCCGACATGCACGGTCAACCGCCAACGGTCGCGCAGCCTCATCGGCCCCTGACCAGAAGATGCCTCAAACCCCGCGAACGACCTGACCACCGCATGGAAGTGGTGTAGCGGGAAACCGCACGATCCCAAAGTCCCAAGCGCATCAGGGATGTCGGAACCCGCCGCTCGGGTTTCAAATCGTGCCCAACGCCAAATGCCTGCTGGGTCGCCCACGCCAACGCCCAACGCCATTTCCCTGGAGCCTGGGGCCTTGTGCCCAGCGCCTCCCCCTCCTCCGCCCCCACCCTCCAAGGTAGACTGCCCGCCCCTCCCCCCTATCGTGCGCCCTCCTTTCCGCCTCCCCGCCCCCGGCCGTACAGCTCCGGGGCGGCCCCGCCGCTGGAGCCCCGCATGCGCCTGCCCGCCCTCTACCTGACCTCGATCATCTGCGGCTTCTGCATGATGGCGCTGGAGATCCTCGGCGGGCGCTTCATCCAGCCGATCTTCGGTTCGTCGATCGACGTGTGGGCGGCGATCATCTCGGTGTTCATCCTGTCGCTGTCGATCGGCTACGTGATCGGCGGACGCATCGCCGACCGCGCGCGCACCAACCAGCCGCTCGGCTGGCTGATCATCGGCGCGGGCATCTTCTACTGCCTGATGCCGTGGTACGGCACGCCCTTCATGGAGGCGCTCGGTGAGAGCGTGCACACCGCGCGCTGGGGCGTGCTGCTCGCGGCCCTGGTGCTGTACCTGCCGCCCTCGCTGCTGCTCGGCACGGTCTCGCCGATCCTGGTCAAGCTGGTGTTCACGGGCGCCGACAAGGTCGGCAGCACCACCGGCATGCTGTATGCGGTCGGCTCGATCGGCAACGTGCTCGGCATCCTGGTCGCTGACTACGTGCTGCTGAAGTACGTCGGCCTCAACGCCAACATCTTCTCGATGGGTGTTATCCTCGGCGTGCTCGGCGTCGCCCACCTGCTGATCACCATCGCCGCCACCTCGCCCGCAGCGGCCGCGGCCAGCCAGGCGCCCGCGGCGGCCGTCGCCGTGCCCGGAACCACGGTATGAAGGCGGCGCTGATCGGCATCACGGCGATGGTCGCCGCCGCGGTCACCGGCTACACCCTGCAGGATGAGCCCTACCGCCTGCGCGCCGCCTTCCAGGCCGCCGACCAGGCCGCCCTCGACCACCGCGACAGCCCGTACTCGAACATCACCTGGGTGGCGAGCGCCGACGAGAACTACCTGCAGCTGCGCTTCTTCGACCGCGTCGAGGGCGGCGTCTGCCTGCACCCGTCGTGGGGCGAGCTGATCGCCCTGGCCGGCAAGGACCCGCATCTGGCCCACCTGGTGCCCAAGCCCGAAGACCTGCCGAAGCTGCCCGCCGGCCCGATGTGGCCGTACAACTGGCTGCCCGACCCGGGCACGGTCAGCAATTCCGCCTACGTGCGCCTGTTCCCCGCGGGCGTGCTGCTCAACCAGAAGGTGATGGCCGCGGCGGGCGGCGACTGGCGCGCCGCCGCGCCGCGCGTGATGGTCATCGGCCTGGGCTCGGGCATCGGCATCGCCACCCTCGCCCACCACTTCCCCAAAGCCGCGATCACCGTCGTCGACATCGACCAGGCGGTCATCGACATGGTCAGGGACCACTACCCGCTGATGCGCTGGCTGACCACGCAGAAGCTGGCCGACGGTTCCCCGCGCCTGCGCTTCGTCGCGCGCGACGCCCGCCAGTACCTGCAGTACGATGCGACCCGCGAAAAAGCCTACGACCTGATCGTGCTCGACGCCTACACCTCGGGCTCGACCATCCCGCCGCACCTGATGACGCGTGAGTTCTTCGCCCAGTGCGCCGCCGTGCTCGACGAGTCCGGCATGGTCCTGGCGAACGTCATCGGCAGCTACGAGCGCGACCCGCAGTCGCCCGGCGACAAGCGCCTGGTCACTGGTGGCGCCGTGCGCACCTTCCGCGCCGCCGGCTTGGCCAGCGTGTGGAACTTTCCAATCCTATCGAGCAACGAGAGCCCCGGCAGCTTCAACGACACCCACCAGCGCAACAACATCGTCATCGCCAGCCGCCGGAAACTGGGCCCGCACGACAACGCGGCAGGCTGGGATCGCCTGCGCGGCTTCACGCTCTATCCCGAACTGCCGCTCGGCACCTGGATGACGGACAGCTACATCCTGATCGACTCCGAGCACTCGCGGTACGCCAGCGCGTGGGTGCCCGCCAGCCTGCTCGGCGCCACCGACGCCAAGCTGCGTGCGCGCATGGAGCCCGAGAAGAACGCCCCCGACGCGATGACCGCACCGCTATCCAGGCGCAGCAGCGACCGCGAACTCATGGATCAGGTGTTCGCCGCCGTGGCGCAGACCTACCTCGGCCACCACCTGCCCCTGCCCAAGGGCTGGGACGACCGCGGCGGCGCCAACGCCCTCGAGCGCCGCGAATCCGACTGGGTGGCTTTCGCCCGCGAGACCTTCCGCGTCAGCGTGGCCACCGCCAAGGACAGCAACAAGCACAGCGGCGAGGCCCTGACCGGCGACCTTCCAGAAGGCCGCGAACGCGACGCCATGGTCCCCAACTGGATCATCCCGGACGCGCCGCTGTTCACCGACCAGATGCCGAACGCGGACATCTACAACAACTGAGTCCGGGGTCCGGAAGTCCGGAAGTCCGGACGTCGACTACCGGATTGATTCAGGATGGCAGAGTTGCGAGCCTCGCGCTTCGCGCTTCGCGCGGGCTGACTGCAGGCAGAGGGCGTCCCCCTCAAGACTGCAATTCCTGCGATTCCGCTTTCAATGCGATCAACCAAGGTTGTCGACGTCCGGACTCCCGGACTTCCGGACTTCCGGACTGTTCAGAACCGATATCCGACCGACAGCGCGCCGCCGAAGGTGGTGAAGCGGTTGCTCGCCTCGTAGCTGCCGCCGGTGCCGTCGAAGCGGTTCGAGAAGTTGATGTAGTGGCGGATGAGCGAGACGCTGAGGCCGATCTCGAGGTGCTCGAGCACCGCGGCGTAGGCGCCGATCGCGCCGCCGGCGGCCAGGTAGGTGCCCTTGCCACGCGCCTCGAAAGTGCCATTGCTGCCGACGTCGAGATCATCCTTGCTGGCGCGGCCGAGGTTGACCAGGGGGCCGGCCTCGAGGTGCAGCCAGTCGGTGATCGGGAACGCCAAGCCGACCTCGAGCGTCACCGAGTAGATGGTGGTCTTGAGCTCGGTGCCGCTGGTGCTGTCCGTGGCGGAACGATAGTTGCCCGCGAAAGCCAGCATGAGTCCAGGCCCATCGCGCAGGTCGGCCAGGGCATAGCCGATCGAGACGCCGGTGAACTTCTTGGATCCGACATGATCCGTCGAGTCGCCAGCAGCCCGCGTCGAGGTCAAACCCGGGGTGTAGACGTACTCGGTGGATGCATTCTTCTCGCTCTCCGACACCACGCTCAGGCGCAGGTCGCGGACCAGGCCCTCAACGCCTGGAGCGGCGCCCATGGCGACGACGAGCAGGGTGGCGGTGACGATGGCTCTCATGGCGGGATTCCTGGGGCGTTCGGCCACGGCGGGTCGCGCGGCGGGTCTGAGGACGAGCAGGGCAGAGGGTGCTCCTACCCGTATCCGCGCGGCAGGGCCAGCGTCATCTGACCGGCGCGCCCGCAAGCGATGCGGACACCCGCCCGCTGCCGCAGGCTCCGCCCCCTGCCGTTGACCCGGCGCAGCCCAGCGCCTAACTGCCTGACATGGCCACCGTCCTGACCATCACCGCCAATCCCCTGCTCGACCACCTCACCGAGGCGCGTCTCGAACTGGGCAAGGTCACGCGCGTGGCGCGCTTCACGCCGCTCGCGGGCGGTAAGGGCTTGAACGTCGCGCGCGTCCTGGCGCGGCACGGCCACCGCGTGCTGGCAGCGGGCTTCGCCGGCGGCCCGGGCGGCGCCCTGATCGCCGACCTGATCGCCGCCGACGGCGTCGAACCCTGCCTGACCGCGACCGCGGCGCGCACGCGCATCGGCTTCCAGGCCAGCGCCCCGCAGCGCGGCACCACCGCGCTGCTTGAGGACGGCGTACCGATCAGCGCCGAGGAGTGCGGCGCCCTGCTGCGCCAGGTGCGCAGCCTGCTGACCGGCACCGCGCTGGTGGTGGTGGGCGGCTCAGTGCCAGACGCCAGCACGTGCAGCGGGCTCTATCGCCAGATCCTCGACGCCTGCGCCACCGCTGGCGTGCCCTGCTGGGTCGACGCCTACGGACCGGCCATGGACGAGGCCCTCGCCGGCGCCCATCCCCCGCTGCTCGCCAAGCCCAACCGCCAGGAATACGGCAAGGGCCGCAAATGGCTCGCCTGCCGTGAACTGCATCTGACCGATGGCGGCGCCGAGGTCAAAGTCCGCCACCCCGATGGCCGCTACCGGGTCATCCCGCCGACGGTCGTCGAGCTCAACCCGGTGGGCAGCGGCGATTGCTACATCGCCGGCCTGGCCCACGCGCGCCTGAACGGCGCCGCGCTGCCCGACCAGCTGCGCTACGCCGCCGCCGCGGGCGCGGCGAATGCCGCGCGCGCCGACGTGGCGCGCATCGGTCCGCAAGACATCGAACCGCTGCTCGATGGCGTCGAGCTCATCCCCCTCGGCGAGCAGTCATGAGCGTGCTCAAGCCCTGCTATCTGTCGCAGATCCTGATCGACGAGCAGGCCGACCAGCAGGTCATCTTCGTCACCGAGCAAGGCGGCACGCGCCGCATCCCGATCGTCATCGGCCCGCTCGAAGCCATGGCCATCGACCGCGCGGTGAAGGGCCAACGCTTCGAGCGCCCGCTGACCCACGACCTGTTCGTGTCGCTGATGACCGCCACCCGCCACAAATGCCGCGAAGTGCGCATCATCGACCTCAAGGCCGGCACCTTCTTCGCCCAGCTGGTGCTGATCGGCGACGACGGCCGCGAGATCGCCCTCGACTGCCGGCCCTCGGACGCGATCGCGCTGATGGTGCGGCTGCCGGATACCGTGCTGCTGGTGGCGGAAGACGTGCTGGCAGAGGCGGGGAGCTGAATCTGATTGCCACAGTCCGGGGTCCGGAAGTCCGGAAGTCGGAGGCGACACTGAAAAGCGGTAGGCAATGGTCGCAGCGCGTTAAACGCGCAAAGAAACGACCACATGCGCACCATCAGAGTCTCGAAGCAGCGCGGTACGCGTTCGCTGAACGCGACTTCCGGACTCCGGACTTCCGGACCCCGGACCGAGGCAATCCCGCCTCAGTCCACCCAGGCCAACAAATGATCCCCGATCGCCTGCTGCACATCCGCCGGGAAGCGGTGATCGTAATCCCCCGCCATCACCACCACCCGCGCGTGCGGCAGTTCGACCTGGCGGCGCGCGACGGCGGTCAGCACCGGCTCCATCGCCTCGGGCATGGCGACGCGGTCGCTGCGGCCGTAGCTGATGCCGATCGGGCGCGGCAGCAGATCGGCGACCACGTCGGCCTGGTCGAGTCCGAGCGCGAGCAGGCCCGGCAGCAGGGTATGACGCGGCAGCAAACGGCCGTGGCTGAGCAGCACGCCCTGCTGACCCAGCCCTGAATGCAGCCACACCGCGCCGACGCGGCGGTCGACCCAGGCCAGCCACGCCGCAGCGCGCGCGCCCATGCCGTAGCCGAGGACCGAGACCGTCAGGCCGTCGGTCTTCTCATAATCGAGCAGCGCCGCGACGCCGGCGCGCAACTGGTCGAGGGTGAGGCTGAGCAGGCTGCTGCCGTGGGCCAGGGCGCGCGACAGGCAGAGTTCCTCCCAGCGCTGGTCGACGGGCATGCCGGGCGGGGCCTGCTGCTGGCCGAAGCACGGCAGGTCGGGGCACAGCACCACGAAACCGCGCGCCGCCAGCGCCACGCCGTAGTGGTGCTCGCGCTGGCCGCGCTGGCCGGCGTCCTGGTCTTCGACATCCTGTACGGCGTGCTGCTGGCCGTCGGCCTGTCGGTGGCCGAGATGCTGCACCGGGTGGCCCGCCCGCACGACGCGGTCGAGGGCTTCGTCCCCGACCTGGCCGGCATGCACGACGTCGACGACTACCCGCAGGCCACGACCGTGCCCGGGCTGGTGGTCTACCGGTACGACTCGCCGTTGTTCTTCGCCAACGCCGAGGACTTCCGGCGCCGGGCCCTGGCCGCGGTGGACGGCCAGGCCGAGCCGGTCCGCTGGTTCGTCCTCAACGTCGAGGCCAACGTCGAGGTCGACAGCACCGGGCTCGGCGCGCTGGAGGACCTGCGGGCCGAGCTCACCGACCGCGGCGTGGTGTTCGCGCTGGCCCGGGTCAAGCGGGACC
>JACDGQ010000109.1:5258-8434 GCA_013821615.1 Planctomycetota bacterium | reverse complement strand
GCGTCGCCGCGGGTGCGGGCGTGAGGCTGGCCGGCAGCGCGGTCTCGGCGGCCGGCGCGGCGCCCACCAGCGCCAGGGTTAGGACCAGGCCAGCGGAGCGGATACTGTGGATGTGCATGGAGAAGCTTCCGAGGTGTGCCGCGGCACGGTGCGCGTGCGCACGGCGACCTCAAGGGCGAGGTGCGGCTGCTGTGCACGCGCGGATCAGGCAACCATCGCGGCAGCCTGCAGGCGCGGCCGCCGACGCCCCCGACAGGCCCGGGAAAAGCGCTGGCAATCCCCACCGTCCGTCCTATAAGCGCCACCCGTACGGGGATATAGCTCAGTTGGTAGAGCGGTTCGTTCGCAATGAACAGGTCAGGAGTTCGAATCTCCTTATCTCCACCAGACGAGACGCCTCGTCGCGACCGCCCTGCGGCGGACCGCACGAAGCGTCGGCTGCCTCCAGAACGGGGAGCCCGATCCCGGGCTCCCCGTCGTATTTTCCGGTCAGCGCATCTCCGCGCCCGGGTCAACACCGCCCTGTCAAGGGCTTGCGCATCGGGCGCTGACTAACAGAGTCCCGCCTCGGAGTGATCATGGCCATCCAGCGTACTTTCGTCATCCTCAAGCCCGACGCCGTACAGCGCGGCCTCACCGGCGAGATCCTCGCCCGGCTGGAGCGCAAAGGCCTGCAGCTGGTGGGCATGAAGTTCATGAAGGCGACCGAGACCCAGGCCGCCAAGCATTACGAGGAACACAAAGAGAAGCCCTTCTTCAAGAGCCTCGTGCAGTTCTTCACCTCCAGCCCGCTGGTCGCCCTGGTCCTGGATGGCGACGAGGCCATCACCGTGGTGCGCACGCTGGTCGGCAGCACCGACGGCCGCAAGGCGCCCCCCGGCACCATCCGCGGCGACTTCGGCATCTCGCGCTCGAACAACCTGGTCCACGCCAGCGACAGCCCCGAGAGCGCCGTGCGCGAACTCGCCATCTGGTTCCCCGAGCCCCTCGTCACTTGGACCCCGGCCACCCAGGCCTGGATCCAAGGGGACTAGCGCCGCGTCCGACCCCGGGCATCATCCGGCGGAGCGGACCCATCATTCGTCCGTCCACGTCGATACCCCGTGGTGTAACGGTAACACTGGAGACTTTGACTCTCTCATTCCTGGTTCGAATCCAGGCGGGGTAGCTTTTGGGGCGCAAGGACTTAGGAAATTGGGCAATGGGCGAAATGGGCGCCATTGCAACTTCATTGCAACATCTTTAAGGATCCCAAGGGCCTAGACAGGCCCCCCAGCCGCCCGCACCATGCCTTCCATGTGCGGCCGCCTCGGACTCAGCCTGTTGAGCGACGCCGAGCGCAACCTGCAGCTCGGCCGGGACGCCACCTGGATCGCAGAGTCCTTCGCCGAGAACCGCTACCAGAACCTCGACGTGCGCCCCACCCAGGTCATGCCTGTCCTGGTCCAGGGTGTCCCCGGCCTCCGCCTCGAGCCGATGCGCTGGGGCTGGCGGCCGGCCTGGTCGAAGCAGCTGCTCATCAACGCCCGGACGGAGACGGTGGCGACCAAGGCGGCCTGGCGCGCCGCCTACCGGGAGCGGCGGTGCGTCGTCCCGGCCACCTGCTACTACGAATGGCAGGCGGGCCCCGCGAAGCGCCCCGTGGCCAAGTTCGCCTTCCGGGACAAGCGCGGCGCGCTGCTGCTCCTGGCCGGGCTGTGGGCCACGGAGCAGGGCAAGGACGGGCCGGAGCAGCACTTCGTCGTTCTCACCCGCACCATGGTCCTGCACGCCCAGGTGCATGACCGGACCCCGGTGATGCTCACACCCGACGATGCGCGCGCATGGGCCGACCCCGAAGCGCCGGAGCAAGAGGTCGCGGCGCTGCTCGGCAGCCAGCGGGACGTTGACCTGGTGATGCGCGAGGTCGAGCTCGGGGCGGAGAAGCGCGGCGCGGGGCCGGAAGTGGCGAAGCCGGTGGAGGCTTGGCCGTGGGACGGAAAGGCACTCAAAACAACCATACCTAGGAGCATTTCAGGTGAATAAACCGGCAAAGGCCAATATATTCTTTAGTCATTCAAGCAGGGATTCGGAATTTGTTGGAAAAATAAGGTCTCACATAATTAGGAAAACTGGCGGCGCATTTGATATTTTTCAAAGCAGTGATGGTTCAAGTATAAGACTCGGAACTAATTGGCTTAAGAAAATAGAAGATGCTCTGGAATCTTGTACAATAATGTTTGTTTTCATCACAAAAAACAGCATGTCCAGTCCTTGGATTTATTTTGAATCTGGACACGCTTATTCTCGAAAAATTCAAGTAATTCCAATTGCGTGTATGGGATGCACAATGGAAGACCTTAGGCCTCCGCTAACCTTCCTCCAGGGTTTTAATTTAAATACAATAGAATCATTCGAAAATATTATGGCTGAAATCAACAAATCTTTGGATTTGCATTTCCAGTCAACATTCAATGATTTTTTAATAGATGATAGCGCTATTTATGCTCAGAATAAGGAGAATGACTTGGGATTTATAGATACTTTCACAACCGAGTTATACACAAAAGATCCTCAATCTATTCATGAAGACTATTGGGATAGACTCTATAAATATTTAAACGACAAATGGGGAGCAAGTAGGAATGAAGATAATGTTGGAAATAATAGAATTTTTAGCAAAGGGTGTAAATTTACTGATCATCGGACAAATGTTCAGGGTGACAGTTTTATAAGAATCGAAATAGATCCGTATATTATAGATAATTTCTTTGCAGTTCAGAGCGAAATAATCGACACTGTATGTATCAAATATGGCGAACCCAGGAAGACCTACATTTGGGCAAGCGCGTATTTCGATGATTCAATAAATGTGCCTTCGGATGTCCATTATATATCCGGAAGACTACCAGAAGACATTTTTACAAAAGACTCCAACAGACCACATATCAACTTTTGGTATAAAAATATTGGATTTAATATATCTGCAAACGATGGATTCAGGCAGAAAAAAGCACACTTCAACTTCCTTGCAAAATATTGTGATACATCCCCATTTCCGGTGCGAGAGGCAATACGAGAACTAAGAAAGTATAAAATCATTTAATAGGAATTTCTGTATAACTGAATTAAGGCGCAACCGACACCACCAAGGAGGCCAGTCCCGACCGCGGGGCGGGGGCAACGCGGCGCCGGCA
>JACDGQ010000109.1:0-5248 GCA_013821615.1 Planctomycetota bacterium | reverse complement strand
GGACGGTGGGCCGGCGCCGCGCCTGATCAGACCCCTTCAACCACCACGCCCCGCGCTGCGCTCCACTTCTTGAGGCAGTCGAGGATGGCGCCGAAGCTGTGAGACAGAGCGTCGACCTCTTTCCTGAGCGCCACCAGGTCTCGCCCGGTCTCGCGGCGCAAGGCGACCATTTCCCGCAGGTCCACAAGGATCTCGGCCCGGGCGCGCACTCGCCGGCGCTTCTTGGCCTTTCTCGGCCCGCTCATCGCTCCCCCTTCGCCCGCCCGTCGACCTCGAGGGCGATGCGCACCAGCGCGCGGATGAGGCGCTTGGTCTGCAGCGCCAGGGCGGTGAGCTTGAGCCGCTCCTCGGCGAGGTCGGCTGCCGTGGCGCGCTGCCGGTGCTGCAGCTGGTCAGTGGCGCCCGCTAGGGAGGTCAGGATGCGCTCGGTGGCCGCCCACTGCGCGGGGGCGCCGCGGACGTGCCTGGGGATGGTGGCGCGGCTCACCGTCCACCCCCATCACGCAGGAGCGACGCCTGGTAGCGCCGGAACACTCCCACTACGTCGACGTGCCCCATTGCGAGGATGGCTCGCCATTCGCGCCGTGCCTCGGCGGGCGTCAGGGGGCGGGCGCGCGGCCGCGGCTGGCCCGACTTGAACGCTTGGCGAAGTGCATCGGCGAACACTTCAAGCTTCCGCACTTCAAAGTCCGCGCCGCTCACTTCCCACCCCCTGCCCGGTACGCGCGCTCCGCAGCAGCGATGGCGAGCACGTCGTCTCGGAACTGCGCGCGCCGGCCCTCGGGTATCGGCATGAACTGCACGCGGTGGCCGAGGCGCACGAGCTTGCCGTTGCGGTAGAGCGGGGGGCGCTCGGAGAGGATGGGCGCCGCGCTACTCACTTCGCACCATCCTGGCCCGGCAGTGGAACGGGCAGCTGGCGGACGAAGCGGAGGAGCGCGTCCGTTTCGCGCCCCAGCTGGTCAGCCTGGACGTTCAATCTCCTAAGGCGGGAGATGATCCCCGCCCAAGCCGGATCCTTGATGGTGAGGCGCGGACGCATGGTGTGCTCCTGGTGGTTGCTGGGGCGCGAGTGGCGCCCGTGGTTGGGGCTCTTATGGCTTTCTTTTTCCATAAGGCAATATATTTCCTATTCGCATGCTCGACCTCATGGCCAACCTCCCGCCGTCCCCGAAGTCCAGCGCGGCCTATCGTGCCATCCTGAAAGAGGCGAAGCACCAGGGCCTGACGGCTTACGCGCTGGCTAAGGATACGGGCCTGTCTATTAACACCGTGCGCGGCTTCCTGATCCAACGTGGATCGCCAACCCTGACCACGGTTGAGGCCATTGCCAGGGCGCTGGGCCTCGCTATTCAAGTGTCTCCGATCAAAGGAGAATAATATGTCTGATCTCGCAACCTATATCGTCACTTCTATCACTTTGGCGAAGCGCGCCTTCGAAGCCGCGGAAAAAATGAAGAATGCCGAATTGAAAATGGTCATGGCTGATTTACTTGGGTCGCTGGCTGATATGAAAATGAAAAACTCGGAAGTCGTTTCCGAGAATGTTGATCTGCATGCCGAATTGAAAAAAATGAAGGCTAAACTGGAAGAAAAAGAGACGCCGCTCGAGGCGTTTATCGACATCAATCAGAGCGAGTATAAAAATATTCTGATCGCGATATTATTGCTTTTAGCTAAGGCTGGCAAAGTAGACGTGCCGTTGGCTAAGGTTACAAGGTCCGTTTCTCAGGAGGAAAACTTGGTTTTGCACCTTCTCCAGATTCTGGAGACCGCACATCTCATCATCCACAGCTGGGGCATCGGTTTCGACGGAGGCTATCGGCTTGCTCCTGAGGGAAGGTCATGGTTGGTGACCAACAAATTGATCCAGGTGCGCCTGTAAAATTCTAATATTTCTGTATAATGGTTAGATTTGTTTCGGCCGCAGGATCAGCCTCCGTACCGCCCCCTGCAGGTACGCGTCGACCATGTGCACCTCCAGCGCCATCGCATGCCGCGCAAACGATCCTTCGATCTGCACCAGGTTCGCCGCCGGGATCTCGTTGGCGAACGGGATCTCGTAGCGGAACGCGGTCGCCGCCCGGTGGAACTCTCGGACCTCGGCCATGCATGCCTCAATGACCGCCGGCGCCACCCTCGCGCCATTCTCGGCGAGGTATCGCTCGACGCTCTGCCGTAAGCGCGCCTCGGCGAGCGGCAGGCTGATGGAACTCACTTCGCGCCCCGCGAGCGGTTCATGCCGTACGTGCCTTCCATTGCCTTGGCGATCGGGCCACCCGCGCGAATGTCACCGGCAACTGCGCGACTCAGCTGGTCGAACATGACGTTCACGTTCAGCGTCCCGTCGCTGCTCTGGGTTTGGCTGACCTGGGCGGATGTGCCGGCCGGCGCATTGTGGAGGTTCACCACGATCTTCGCGGGCCCGCCGCCGATGCGGCTGTTGGGGGTGACGTTGCCGTTCCCGCCCATCGTCAGCAGCTCGGGGCCGCGCTCGCCGACCAGGTAGGTGCTGCCCGCGGCTACGGGGCCGCCGTTGGCGCGGCCGGGCGCGCTCTGGGCTGCGATCTGGGTCACTGCCACCTGCGCGGCCGCAAACCCGAGCGCGGCCTCCACCTCCGCGAGCGGCAGCGGAATGCCCATCTTGGAAGCGTTGGCGAGCGTCGCGGAGAAGGTAATCCATGCGTTCATCTCGGCCTGAGCGATGGCCGCCACCTTCCCCACCTCGAACAGCACCTTGGATTGCGCACCGAACGCGCTGGCGAGCGTGGCGACGCTGCCCAGCGAGTCGGCCACCGCCTGCCGCTGTGCCGCAATGCGCTGCTGCTGCAGCTCGAGCTCGTCGCGCGCGGCCTGATGCTGAACGCGGGCCACGAGTTCCGCGACGCGCTCCTGGTACACCAGGCCCGGATCGCTGGCCGGGTCTGCGTAGAAGGCCATCTGCTCGGCCCGGTTGTCGGCCTCCTCCTTAGCCTCGTCGGTGCTGTAGTTCTGGAAAACGTCGCGCATGTTGTCGGCGACTTCTTGCGAATACCTGACCCGGGGATCGCCGCCCGCGCTGTCCACCAGGGCCGCGCGGTTCTTGGTAAACTCGGCCACCTGCGCCGCGTCGCGCACCACCTCGCCAACCTTGACCGCGGTGTCCTGGACGGACTTGAGCGCGGCCTTCCCGGCGCGGGCAATGGCCGAGACGGTGACCACATCGATCTGCGCGGCCTGGTCGTCGAACTCCTGGACGGCCGCACCGGCGGCGCTGCTCAGGTCGGTTAAGAACTCCATGTGCTCGCCGGACCGGCGTCCTACCTTGGACCACGCATCGCCGACCGCTTCGGCATCGCGCTTCATCGCCGCACTTGCCGCTGCGGATTCCTTCTGCGCCGTAGTGAATGCCTCAACGGTACTCGCTGAGAAGGCGTTGGCGGCATCTGTGAAGGACTGCTCTATCGACGATGAGACGAGTCCGAACGCGGATCCGGTATTCCGGAGCCAGTCGACGATGATGTCGGAGAGTGAATTGACCACCTCGAGCACGCCGACCTTGATGGTCTTCCAACCGAGAATGATCGCGTCGACCGGGACACGCGAGGTGATTGCGATGGCATTCCAGATGTCTTCGATGGCCTTGCCCACGGCGCTCATATCGGTCACGAACTCGTCGGCCAGGTCCACCAGGCCCTGGAACACCGAAGCCGCGCCCTCGTGGATGGCGATGAGCGCCTTGCTGATGATCTTGCCCGCGCTGGTTCCCGCCTGCGCCCAGCCACCGAACGCCGCGGCGACATCGTTGGCGCTCACCGCGATCTCGTCGAGACGCGGCGTCAGTTCGACCAGCATTTTCTGCCCGGCGAGCTTGGCCTGGTACCCGGTCTCGGAGAAGGCCTGGGCTGTGGCCATGACCTTGTCGATATCGATGTCGGTGATGGCCTGGCCGAGTTCGTTGGCGGCCGTCGCCTGCGCGTCAAGGCCCCTAGACCCGCCGGCGAGCATGGGAATCAGAGCGCGGTACTGCTCGCCGAACAGTAGCATACCTTGCGCGGCCCTGGCGCTGGAATCCTTCTGCCGATTGAGCGCGTCGGCGATCAGCCCGAGTTGCACGTCGAAGCTGCGCCCGGCAATGTCCTTGAGGGTCATGCCGATGTTGTCGAAGGCCTTCACCGCCTGCGGAGCCTCGACGGCGAGCCCAGCGATATTCTTTTGCAGGATGCCCGAGGCGGCGGCGAATTTCTCCTGGTCTATGCCCGCGCGCGCCGTGGCGAGATTGAGACCGGCCAGCGCTTGAGCGGTGACGCCGAGTTGCTGCTCCTGCGCGCGCAGGGCCATAACGCTTGCCATTGTCGAGTCGACCAGCTGCGCGCCCTGCTTGAGCGCAGAAATGCTGACCCATGCGGCCGCGACGCTGACAACCGATTTCTGGAAGGAATGGATCGCCTTGGTCGCATCGGCAAACCCCTTGCTCAGCAGGTTCGACTGCGCACTCAGGATGATCTGCACCTGGCCGATGGTGGAGTTGGGCATGGTTTTTCCTCGACGTGGAATCTATGGATTGAAAGGGCCCGCTCTCCATCACCCCCAGGCGCACACCTCCCGGGGAAAGGCTCGATGGATCCTGTGATGGAGAGCGCTCCCGAAATAAGCTCAGCCACCGACCGACCAACCGCCCGGGGCCTTCCCTGGCATCGGCCGGTGGCTGAGCAAAGGATCAGCGGCCCGTGTTCGCCGCCACCACCTGCTCGACGGTCAGCGGCTTCACCGGCTTCGGCGACGCGGGCACGGCCGGCACGGTGACGGCCTCGCTCAGGCCGGGCATGGACAACAGCGCGGAGAGGCGCGGGAGGCCACGCGCGAGGCCATCGCTGATCTCGCGCAGGCGGTCGAAGTTGTACGACAGGCGCGTGCGCGCGGCCTGGTCCTGAGGGAACGGGGAATACGTGGCGAGCATCGCCTCCTCACCGATCAGGGCCGCGATCATGTCCTGGCGGTCGACCAGCTTGGCGCGGAACTGCATCATTGCGCCGAGCGCATAGCCGTAGAGCGAGCCGGCCTCGCTGTTGGGGACGGCATTGGCGGCGGCGGCCACCGCGGCGTCGTAGAGCTTCGCGCTGGCCTGGGTCATCGACAGCCCGGGAACGGCCGCGGCTATTGGCAGGGTGCTCGGCTGGCCCGGCGCCGCCACCTGGCCGCCGGCGGCGTAGAAGCTCGCCCTGGCGAGCGGGGTCGCGCGCTCGAGCTGGGCCGCGGTGGCGAACAG
>JACDGQ010000108.1 GCA_013821615.1 Planctomycetota bacterium | reverse complement strand
GTGCGGAGTGACCGGCAACGAACGGTCAACCGTCTGAACGATGCACTCTGGAACGCGGCAGTACCGTGATCCTCACGGTCACTCCGCACTCCGCACTCCGCACCCCGCATCCCACACCCCGCACCCCGCACCCCGCACTCCGCATCACCACTCAGCGCGCCCCGAGTCGAACCGCCCCCGGGATGACCGCGGCCTGGAACCCCAGGCACACCACCGCAACCGCGGTGAGGAAGAGCCCGAGGCTCGCCAGAGTGGTGCCGACGGCGCTCAGAAACAAGCCGCAGAGCAGCGGGCCCGCGGTGTAACCGCAGCCCAGGTAGGTTTCGTGCAGGCTCGCCGCGCGCGCGGCGCCGTGCGGCAGGCGCAGGCTGTAGAAGATGCTGCCGGTATAGGTCGCGCCATAACTCAGGCCGATGAGCAGTCCGCAGGCGCCCAGCAGCCAGGCGTTGCCCAGGTGCAGCCGGCCGAGTGCGAGGACGCCGGCGGTGCCGGCGATCAGGCCGACCTGGCAGGCCCACAGACGCCACGGCCTCAGCACCCAGCCGGACCACGTGCCGAGGATCAGGAACGTGACGATGTAGCCGGCGGAGAAGCACGCGAGCAGTACGCTCGCCAGGGTGCGCTCCACCCCGACCGGCCCGGCGATACGGTCGCCGTCGAGCGCCTTCTCGCACAGCGCGATCATGCCCATCACCAGGACGCAGGCGCAGAGCAGGCTGGTGCGCCCCATCATGGTCAGGCGCGGCAGGGCGGGGTGCGGGGCGCGGTCGCCCTCGGGCGGGGGCGGCAGCGGCGGCAGGCTGCGCCAGCGCCACAGCACCGCGCCCACCGCGAAGAATGCCGCCGCCGCCACGCCATAGCTCAGCACGGGGTCGCTGCCCAGCAGGCCGAGGGCGGTGAAGGCTGCGAAATTTCCCAACGCCCAACCAAGGTTGTAGCCGCTGACCTTGCGATGGAGCGGCGGCGGCGCGCCGCCCGCGGCGCCCTGGGCGTCCGAGAACAGGCCCGCGCAGCCGGGGAAGAAGAGCGCGGGGCCGCCGAAGCCGAGCATGGTCCCGACCACCGCCGCCGCGGGCTCGCGCCAGATCATGGCGATCAACCCGCCCAAGCAGCCGATGGCGGCGCCGACCAGGCCGGTGCGCGCGCGGCCATAGCGGTCGGCAAGGCGGCCGCCCTGGGCGACCAAGCCGGCATAGCAGACGTTGCCGAGCGCCATGAACAGGCTGATGTGCCAGGCGCTCCAGCCGGCACCTCGCCATACCGAGACGCTCTGGGTCGCGATGAACATGCTGCCGAAGGCGACCAGCGCGTTGAGGAGCTGCAAGACCGGAATGGGCGGTGGGCGCACGGGCGAGGCACCCTAGGTGCACCGTGGCGGCGCGCCATGGGCAGGAAGCCCTCAGCCGCCGGCGGCGGGCGGCGTGCTGCCAGGCATGGTGATGCTGTTGACCAGCGAATACGGGATCCGCTGGCCGTTGATGGTGATGAAGGGCGTACCCGAGTCGTCGAGGCTGACACC
Source organism: Planctomycetota bacterium (assembly GCA_013821615.1). Taxonomy (GTDB): domain Bacteria; phylum Planctomycetota; class UBA11346; order UBA11346; family UBA11346; genus BOG-1363. Next base: position 6,923 of record JACDGQ010000108.1, on the reverse strand, counting down.
GGTGACCTTTCCCGAACCCGCGCTGCTGGCCTTGTCAGCGGGATCGGCGCCATAGCCGGCGGTCGCGCCGAGGATGCCCTGCGAGAGCTGGGCCAAGTAGGTGCCATCGTGGCTTCCGGAGGCGAGCTGCTGGACGTTGGCGATCGGGTAGTCCTTGCCGCCGACGGTGACCCAGACCGACTCGTTGACGCTGCGGAAGGACTGCACCGTGCCGTTCACGGTGGTGTAGCCGACATCGGGATTCACACCCGACTGCTCCAGGATCTTGGCGGCGTCCGCGGTGATGTTGTCCTGCAGCACGGTGACCTTCTGGCCGACCAGCTGCGCACCCCACTTCAGGTCGTCGCGAAAGCCCTGGTACTGGGTGTTGGCGAGCTGCTGCAGCTGCTGCATCCCCTGGACCATCTTCGAGGTGTCCTGCGGGCTCATCGGATCCTGGTTGGTCAGCTCCGAGAGCATGATGTGCAGGAAGTCCGCATTGCGGAAGGCACCGTTCTGGCCTTGGACCCCGGACAGGGATCCGGCCGCTGAAGTCCCGGAAGTGGCGCTGGTGGTGGTCATGGTTTCTCCGCTCGTTGCTCCCCCAGCCACGCAACCCGCGTGCCAGTCGTCCGCACACCCCGGTTGGTGGGCTGAGGCCGTGCTTGGGCTGGGGTCTTGTGTCTCCCCGGCCAGGGCTTCAAGTACCCACGACATGATCCAGGGCCTCATCAGCGACATCCATGGTAACCTCGCCGCCCTCAAGGCGGTGATCGCGGACATGGAACAGAATGGCGCGGAGCGCGTCATATGCCTTGGTGATGTGGTGGGTTACGGTCCATTCCCTGGTGAATGCCTGGATCTCGTAAGGCGCTGCGGCGCGGTTCTGATGGGCAATCACGAGGAGGCCCTGCTGTTCGGCGCCGAGAACTTCAATCCGCGCGCGAAGCGCGCCATCGATTGGACGCGCGACCACCTCAAGACCGCGGGCGACGAAGCGACGCGCAAGCAGCGCTGGCAGATCCTGCAGAACCTGCAGCTGCACGCCCAGGACGGGCCCTTCCTCTTCACTCACGCCAGCCCGCGCCAGCCGACCCGCGAATACGTGATGCCGCGTGACATCACCAATCCCGCCAAGATGAATGAGATCTTCGCGCTCATCACCCATGTCTGCTTCGTCGGCCACACGCATATCCCCGGGGTCTTCCTCCAGGACCTGACGTTCACCCAGCCCAGCGACCTGTGGGGCAGCACCTACTTCGTCGAGCCAGGCGAGAAGGCTCTGGTCAACATTGGCTCGGTCGGTCAGCCGCGCGACGGGGATACCCGCGCCTCGTACTGCCTGCTCGACACCGACCCGGGTGCACCACGCGTGGTCTTCCGGCGCGTCGAGTACAACCTCGAAGAGACGGCGCACGCGATCGAACAGAACCCCTACCTGGACAACTACCTGGCGGAGCGCCTGCGAGTTGGACGCTGAGGCCCCTGACGGGCTAGCGGCGCTGCACAAATCCTGAGTGGTGAACCGATTGTACCACCCGATTCCGGGTGTAGGCTACCCCAGCAATGGGCGATCCGTCGACTTCGAACACGCCGCACGGCAGTCCGCGCACGCCGCTCGGCGTGGGTCTGCGCAGCGTCACTCCGATCGCCAATGTCGTGCGCACCCGCTTGTCAGATGACCCCCTGTGGGGATATTTCGCGCTCAATGGCAAGTGGATCTGCCCATTCTGCCTGAGCCCGGTCAGCCGCCGCCCAGGACGCACGCGAGAGGACTCGATCGCAGTCCATCTGGAAGGCTGTCGCTCTTACGGCCACGGCACCGGCACCAGCCACCCGAGCGAGACCATCGCCCGCCGCCAGCAGTTCGAAAACCTCGTCCACCTCGCCGACAGCGACCCGGCGTGGCGGATCTACGACTCGAGCGGCACCTGGGTCTGCCCGGCCTGCCTGGAACGCGTCGCCGCGGTACGTGCCATCGGCGGCCAGCTGAACAGCTTCGTCTACCAGGCGATGGCCGAGCACCTCGGCCGCTGCGGCGCCTACCTGCGCGGCATGTGCGCACCGGCCGACGAGGTCACCGCCGCCCGCGATCGCATCGCGCGCGTGCCGCTGCTCGTCCAGGCGCTGCGACAGCAGCTGCCCTTCCCGGTGTGGCGGTATGTCGACCCGCTCGGCCTGTGGGTCTGCCCCTACTGCCTGGCGCACACCCCCGAGATCGCCATCCGCGCCGAAGGCGATATCGAACGCGCCGTCGACGCGATGGCCCTGCACCTGCTTGGCCAATGCCCGGCCTATCGCAGCAATCCCAACCAGATGCAATCCGAGGCGCTGATCCGCCAGGCGGCGATGCTGCGCGTGGCCGCGCCCAACCGCCTGCCCGGCGGCACCCAGAGCGATCCGCCGGTCGGACGCCCAGCCACCGGGCAGAGCCTGACCCCGCGCGCCATCACGCCACCGCTGGCGATGCCGATGGAGCGGCGCACGCCCAGCGGCGGTGTGCGCATCGTGCCGGTACGCAGTGTGACCCCGCCTTCCGCCACGCCCGTGGTCGGCTACCGCGCCAGCGAGCCGGTGGTCATCCCGCCGCCGATCGCCGCCCCGGTGGCGCAGCCGATGCCGCGCAATCCTACGCCCGAGCGGACGCAGCGCGATGGCCTGTTCGGCAACCTGCCCGAGGACTTCCTCAGCAACACGCCGCTCGGCAACATCGAGCTCGATGCGCAGCCCCCTGCAGCCCCGGACCGGCCCGCTGCCAGTCAGAAGACGCCGCTGCCGGGCGACCATTCCGGACTCAACTGGATGGACGCGATGGAGCCAGGCGAGCGCGAGCCGGAGCCCGGGGTAGGCGAGCGCACCGACCTCATCCGCGCCCGCGATCTGCAGGTGGAGATGATGCAGAAGGCCCCGGACATCCCCGGCTTCCGCTTCGCCGCCACCTTCGAGGCCTGCGCCGACATCAGCGGCGACTTCTTCCAGTTCATCCGCCTACCCGACGGCAAGCTCGGCTTCGCCCTGGGTGACGTCAGCGGCCACGGCGTCCAGGCCGGCATGATCATGTCGATGGCCAAGAAGACCCTCGAGATCTACGCCTCGACCGGCCTCAGCCCGGCCGACACCCTGAGCAAGGTCAATGACGCCCTCGCCCGCGACCTTGGCGGCAAACTCTTCATCTCGATGGTCTACGCCCTGCTCGACCCCATCGCCCACACCATCACCTGGGCGCGCGCCGGCCACAACCCAACCCTGCGCTACCGCGGCCCCGACCACGAGATCGAGGAGATCAAGCCGCCGGGCATGGTGGTCGGCATGAAGAGCGGCCCGATGTTCCGCAAGAGCCTGCAGGAGCAGGTCACCGAGCTGGAACCGGGTGACTGCTTCGTGCTCTACACCGATGGCATCACCGAGACCATGAACCTCCAGCAGGAGGAGTTCGGCCAGGACCGCCTCTGCGAAGTGGTCAAGCGCTTCGCCGACGCCGGGCCCGAGGCGATGATCGACCGCATCCGCGAGATCGTCCGGCACTTCCGCGGGCCCCAACCGCCCAACGACGACGCCACGGTGCTGATCCTGATGGTGGATTGAAGACAGCGGAGGGGAGAAGGGGAAGGAGAGAGGGCAGAAGGGACAGCCGGAGGGCGGAAGGGGAAGGCAAGAGGGGAGAAGGACGGAAGGGACAGCCGGCAGGCGACGAGACGCGAGACCAGCCTCCTCCGTCATGAGGACCCTGCGCGCTCTCTCGCCTACCTCTCGTTGACAGTCCCTCTCATCTTCCGCCCTTCCGCCCTCTTGCCTTCCCCTTCCGCCCTCCTGCCTTCCCCTTCTTCCCTCCTGTCTTCCCCCCTCACCGCGTACCAGCGCGGTGGACTCGGGGTTGACTCCCAACCCCTACGGATTCTCATCCCGGGCCTGCGCGCCGGCTGCGCGCCTGCATCACCACCTCCGCGGGATGGTCGTACGTGAAACTCTCGATGGCCGCCCTGACCCACAAGGGTCGGGTGCGCGATCACAATGAAGACGCCCTGTACTTCGATGTGCGGGACCGCGTGCTGATCGTCTGCGACGGGATGGGCGGCCACGCAGGCGGCCACATCGCCAGCGAATTGGCGGTGCAAGTGGTCTCGAACGGGCTCAAGCAGCTCAAGCCGCACGAGTGGAACGACGAGGAGCGCGTCATCGAGACGGTCAAGAACGCCGTGTTCGGCGCCAACGACCACATCCTCAACCGCTCGCGCATCGAGCCCGCGCTGTCCGACATGGGCACCACCATCGTCGCCCTGGCCTTCATGCGCGACCGCGTGATCACCACCAACGTCGGCGACAGCCGCATCTACCGCATCGCCAGCGGTGGCATCGAGCAGGTCAGCCAGGACCACAGCCTGGTGGCGGAACGCGTGCGCGCCGGGCTGCTCGATCCCGACAGCGACGAGGCGGCGCTGCTCGGCAACATCGTCACGCGCGCGCTGGGCATGGATCAGGTCACCGTCGACATCACGGTCGAGGATCTCGTCGCCGGCGACGTCTACCTGCTGTGCAGCGACGGCCTCAGCGACCTGATCAACGAGAGCGAGATGCTGGCGGTGGTGCAGGGCGCCAGCTCGCTGGAGCAGGCCTGCCTGACCATGGTCGAGCTCGCCAACCACCGCGGCGGCATCGACAACATCACCGTGGCCCTGGCGCGCACCGACTGAGCGTCGCGGCCGCGACCCCGCCATGGCCATCGACCAGCTCCACGCCGCTTTCGCCCTGCCCGTCAGCGGCACCGCCATCCTCGCCATCGATCTGCAGGAGCGCTTCCTGGGCGCGATCCCGGACCTGGCCGCCGACCAGCCGTGCGGACGCAACGCCCGCCTGCTGCTGACCGGCGCCTGCCTGCTCGGCGTGCCGGCGGTGTTCAGCGAGCAGTATCCCAAGGGCCTCGGCCCGACCCTGCCGTGGTTGGCCGCCGCGCATCCGCAGGCGCCACGCCTGGCCAAGACCCACTTCAGCGTCGCGGACGATCCCAACCTGCGCGCCCATCTCGCCGGCCTCGGGCGCCGCACCCTGGTGCTGTGCGGCGTCGAGGCGCACGTCTGCGTGCTGGCCAGCGCCGCCGACCTGCTCGCCACCGGCCACCAGGTGATCGTCGCCGGCGACGCGGTGGCCAGCCGCACCGCGGCCAACCGCGACAGCGCCCTCGCCGCCCTGCGCGACCTTGGCGCGCTGGTGCTGCCGACGGAGAGCATCCTCTTCCGGCTGCAGCGGCAGGCGGGTGGGGAGACGTTCAAGGCGCTGAGTCAGCTGGTGAAGTAACGGTGCGGGGTGCGGAGTGCGGAGTGCGGAGTGACCGTTCGAACGGGTCATGACGCATGGACTGGGCCTCGCTGCCGCCTGCTCCAAGATGAGCCCCGCAAGCGCGTGGCGCTGCGCGTGACGGACACTCCGCACTCCGCACTCCGCACCATACCGGATACGCTCGGACTACGCTACGCTCCTTGCTCTACGAACAACGACGCCTGCTCCACCTCCGACAATTCGCGCACCTGCCCCGGCGGCAGGTCGCGCGGCAGGTCGAGGCCACCGATGCGGTCGCGGTGCAGGGCGGTGACCTCGCCGCCGAGCGCGGCGATCATGCGCCGCACCTGGTGGTAACGGCCCTCGTGCAGGATCAGCGTCGCCGTCGACAGCCCATCCAGGCGCGGGGTCTCCAGGATCAGGCGCGCGGGCAGGGTCGGCTTGGGGTCGTCCTCCAGCTGCATGCCCTTGGCGCAGCGCTCCGCGGCGTGGGCGCTCAGACGGCCGGAGTAGGCGATGCGATAGCGCTTGGCGATGTGCCGACGCGGATTGGTCAGGGAGTGGATGAGGTCCCCGGACGAGGTGACGATGAGCAGGCCGCTGGTATCGCGATCGAGGCGGCCGGCGGGCTCCATGGGCAGATGCGCGTAGTCCTCGGGGATGATGTCCTCGAGCAGCGGCGCCTCGCCCGGATCGTGGCTGCAGGCCAGGCCGAGCGGCTTGTGCACCAGCAGGGTGGCGGCGGTCAGGCCGGTCTCGATCAGCACCCCATCGACCCGCACCTCTTCGCCGCGCAGGTGGCGCGCCTGGTCGCGGCAGATCGCGTCGCCGACCGTGACCTTGCCGCTGCGCACCAGCTCGCGCACCTGGCTGCGCGAGCCGAAACCGCGATGTGAGAGAAAGGCGTCGAGGCGGTCGGGCATGGCGCGGCAACGGTAGCCCGCGAGTCCGCTGCGGCCAGGGGGCAGTAGACACCGGACACCGGACACCGGACACCGGACACCGGACACCGGACACCTGATAAAACAGGAGGCCGCGGAGGCGCGGAGGGAAGAAGGAAGCAGGAGGACGACCATTGGGGCAGTCAGACTCATGCTGCTCCGGTTCACGGGTTCTCCATGTCGATGCCCTATAAAACAGGAGGCCGCGGAGGCGCGGAGGGAAGAAGGAAGCAGGAGGACGACCGTTGGGGCAGTCAGACTCATGCTGCTCCGGTTCACGGGTTCTCCATGTCGATGCCCTCGCGGCTGGACGCAAGAAAAGGGAGCACATGGAGGATCCGAGAATCGGAGGAGGAGGTGCGGAGTGGAGCAGCCCTCCCCTCTCGCTCTCCCCTCCGCGCCTCCGCGTCCTCCTGTTCTCTCCGGCTGTGGCTTTTTCTAGCTGCGTCGCCGCAGTTCGAGCACCTTGAAGCCGGACTCCTCGCGCAAGCGGTCGATGGGGCCGAGCAGGCCGAGGTTGGCCTCGTAGGGCAGCTGGCGGTTGGCGACCACCAGCAGGCGGCCGCCCGGGGCGAGCATCCCGAAGCCGACGCTGAACAGCTGCCGGGCGATGGCGAGATCGTTGCCCGCGCCGGCGTGGCAGGGCGGGTTGAGCAGCACCACATCCGCCGTGAGCGCCGGGGCCGGCTCGAAGGCGTCCCACCAATCGACCTGGGCCCGTGCGGCGAG
>JACDGQ010000107.1 GCA_013821615.1 Planctomycetota bacterium | reverse complement strand
TGCCGGTAGTGGCCGGCGCGCCCGCGCCGACGGCGCCGGCGCCGCCCGAGGTCTTCACCGCGCCAGCGCTGCGGTCACCCAGCGGCACGCTGCCAACCGCGCTGATCGGCACGCCATCGTGCGCTTCGCCGCGCTCGACCACGGTGTAGCCACGGCGCTTGAGCTGGGCCTCGAGCTGGTCGACCATCGGATCGTTGGTCGAGAGCTTCTGGCGCTTCTGGCAGGGGTAGTCCTTGCGCAGCGGGTGGCCGACGAACTCGTGGTGGTTGAGCAGGCGCTTGAGATTGGGGTGGCCGACGAAGACGATGCCGTACTGGTCCCAGGTCTCGCGCTCGGCCCAGTCGGCGCTCTTGAACAGGTCGTGCAGGCTGGGGACCTTGGCGTCCTCCTCCTCGATCCAGACCTTGAGCGTCACGCGGTGGCGGAAGGCCAGGCTCTTGAGCGGGTAGGTGACTGCGTAGCGCGCGCCACGGTGGTCGGGGAAGGCCAAGTAGTCGATGCCGACCACGTCGAGCAGCATGCCGAAGCGCAGCTCGGGGTCGTCGCGCAGGTGGCGCACCACTTCGCGCAGGCGGCTGGCCGGTACGATCACGGTCAGGCCCCAGCGATCGCGCGGGTCGCGCTCGGCGTTGAACGGCGCGAGCTTGGCGAGCAGCTGCTCGGCGCTGAGGCCGGGTTGGATCGGCTGGGTGGTGATGGCGGCGCCGGCGCCGTGCGCCGCGGCCGCGGGGGGATGCGCGCTCATACGCCGACCGTCCGCTGTTCCTTGATGGATTCCTGCGCGATCTTGTCCTGCAGCTGGACCACCGCCTCGAGGAAGGCCTCGGGGCGCGGCGGGCAGCCGGCGATGTAGACGTCGACGGGGATGATCTCGTCGATGCCGGGCACCGTGCAGTAGCAGTCGTAGAAGCCGCCCGACGTGGCGCAGGCGCCGGCCGAGATCACCCAGCGCGGCTCGCACATCTGCTCGTAGATGCGGCGCAGCACCGGGGCCTGCTTGTAGGTCACCGTGCCGGCGATGATCAGCAGATCGGCCTGGCGCGGGCTGAAGCGCACCAGTTCCGCACCGAAGCGCGAGATGTCGAACATCGAACTGACCACGCCCATGAACTCGATGGCGCAGCAGGCGGTGCCGAACGGGAACGGCCACAGGCTGTTGCGGCGGCCCCAGTTGACCACCGCGTCGACGCGCGTGGTGATGAAGCTGTCCCCGAGGTTGATCTCGGGAGTGACACCGGCGGGGACGGGCTTGTAGGTCATGGGGTTCCTTGGCTGGTCAGCTGGGTAAGGCGCGGGCGTTGCCCGTCACTTGTCCCAATCCAGCGCACCCTTCTTGTAGAGATAGAGGTAGCCGACCTCGAGCAGGACCAGGAACACCACCAGGGCGCCCACCATGCCCCAGCCGCCCAGCTTGAAGTGCATGGCCCACGGGTAGAGGAAGGCGACCTCGATGTCGAAGGCCAGGAAGAGCATCGCGATCAGGTAGAACTTGACGTCGAAGCGCTCGCCGGCCGTGCCCAGGATCGAGGCCAGGCCGCTCTCGTAGGGCTCATTGCGCGCCGGGTTGGTGTTGCGCGTGCCGTGGGCGAATCTGCTCAGCACGTAGTTGGCGATGAGCAGCGCCGCGGGCACCGCCACGCCCAGGATCAGCAGCATGGTGAGCGGGAAGACCTGGCTGAAGACGCTGGAGCCGTCATGCGCGCCCGGCAGCGCCTGGGCGGGTCCCGCCATGGCGGGGGCATCGGCCTGGAGGAGCACCTGGGCCAGGCTTCCGACGATCGCCGCATCCATGGGTTTTCCTCGCTCAAAACAGCCATCAGGCGACCGGGCTTCTGGGGCGCGGGGTTTATAAAGGCATGCCCGCGCAACACCAACGGAAAAAGGGCTTTCGCATGCGGCATCCGGCAGCAAATCGCGCGATCCATGCCTTGAGTGATGCAGTTGCACATGGGGGTAGGGGTTTCACGGTCCGGAAGTACGGGGGTCCGGAAGTCTCGCGTGCCCGGGGCGCAAGTACCGCTCCAGCGATCACCGGGCGAAATGTCGTCATACGAGACTTCCGGACTCCCGGACTCCCGGACTTCCGGACTTCCGGACTCTCCCCTGCTCACCGCCACCCCCCTTGCTCCTTGTCCCGCCTGAGGTTCGGATAGAAGCCAGGTGAGCATGCACAGCGTCACCTGCCAGATTTGCGGCAAGCGTCCCGCCACCACCCACCTGACCGAACTCGATGGCGAGAGCGTGGCGGGCAGGCAGGAGCTCCACCTCTGCGCGACCTGCATCCAACGCCTCGACCTGAAGCTGGAATCCGGGCCCCCGGCGATCGCCACCATCCTCAGCATGAAGGCCGAGGACGTGGGCGGGGCCAAGCCGCTGACGTTGACCGCCACCACCGAGGACGGGGCCGACGAGCGTTGCCCGCACTGCGGCCTGTCCTTTGGCGAATTCGGCTCGGGCAAGCTGTTCGGCTGCCCCCACGACTACACCGCCTTCAGCGTGCAGATCGACCTGCTGCTGGGCCGCTACCACGGCACCACCCGCCACATCGGGCGCGGGCCGCGCAACGCTCCGGCGGCGGGCGACGACCTGTCGTCGCGACGCACCCTGCTCGACAACGCCCTGCGCGCCGCGGTCGCGGGCGAGCACTACGAGGACGCCGCGCGCCTGCGCGACGAACTGCGCCGCCTCGATCGGCCGGGCGCATGAGCCTGGACGACCTCCTGGCGCGGCCGGCGGCCTGGCTGGACAGCCCGGGCGCGCACGGCGGCATCGCCGTCTCCAGCCGCATCAGACTGGCGCGCAATCTCTCCAGCTTCGCCTTCCAGCGCAAGCTGAGCAAGGTCCGCCAGCAGGAGCTGGTCGGCCGCCTGATGGAGACGACCGCGCGCGTCACCGGCTGGAAGGACGCGCGCCAGCTGCGTCTTGGCGCCCTGACCGAGATGGAGCGCACCGCGCTGGTCGAGCGCCAGCTGGTCTCGCGCGACCTCGCCAACGGCAAGCATCCCACCGGGGTGTTCATCAGCCGCGACGAGATCCACTCGCTGATGTTCAATGAAGAGGACCACGTCCGACTCCAAGTCATCAGTGCCGGACTGTGCAGCAACGCCAACCTCGAGCTGGCGGTGGCCCTCGACCAAGCATTGGAAGGCGAGCTGGGCTGGGCCTGGCACGGCCAGTACGGGTACCTGACCGCCTGCCCGACCAATGTCGGCACCGGCCTGCGCGCGTCGGTGATGCTGCACCTGCCGGCCCTGGCCGAGAGCGGCGAACTCAAGCAGGTGCTGCGCGGGCTGACCAAGCTGCACATGACGGTGCGCGGCCTGCACGGCGAAGGCAGCGAGCCGACCGGCCACTATTTCCAGATCAGCAACACCCGCGCCCTGGGCTCCAGCGAGCGCGCCATCGTCGACCAGCTGAACGAGACCGTCGAACGGCTGATCGCCTACGAGCAGCTCGCCCGCCAGTCGCTGCTGACCACGCAGCCGTGGCGCCTGGAGGACAAGGTCTTCCGCGCCTGGGGCCTGCTCACCCACGCGCGCAGCCTGACCACGGAAGAGCTCACCGAGCAGCTCAGCTGGGTGCGCCTCGGCGTGGCCTTGTCGCTGCTGGAGTGGCGGAACTGGAAAATCCTGGATAGAATCTTCTTGCAGTGCCAGCCGGCCCACCTGCAATTGCAGCACGCGGAGGCCGGCGAGACCGAGCAGCGCGACCGCCTCCGTGCGGATTTGGTACGGAAGTGGCTTTCTTCTCCTCCGGCCTCCGCGAACTGAGCCATACTGCCTTCCCGACTCGCCGACCGAGCCATCCTGACACCCCGGGTCCCCCTGCCATGTTCGACAAGTTCACCGACCGCGCGCGCAAGATCATCGCCCTGGCCCAGAAGGAAGCCGAGCGCTTCCACCACGACTACATCGGTACTGAGCACCTGCTGCTCGGCCTGGTGAAGGAGGGGTCGGGTGTCGCGGTGACCGCGCTCAACAACCTCTCCGTCGACGTCGAAAAAGTGCGGCGCGAGGTCGAGAAGCTGGTCGTGGTCGCCGACAAGGAGGCGCCCTCGGGCCCCCTGCCGTTCACCCCGCAGGCCAAGCGCGTGCTCGAACTCGCCAGCGAAGAGGCGCGCGCGCTGGGCCACCCCTACATCGGCACGGAGCACATCCTGCTCGGCCTGCTCAGCGAGCAGGACAGCGTCGCCGCCCAGGTGCTGATCAACCTCGACCTCAAGCTCGAAGACGTGCGCAACGAGATCCTCGACCTGCTCGGCGCCAGCGACGTCTCGAACATGCCCCAGGCGTCGACCAAGGACAGCGGCGACAAGCCCGCCGAGAAGCCTGCCGGCAAGTCCGGCAAGAAGGGCGAGGAGTCAGCCACGCCCGCCCTGGACGCCTTCGGCCGCGACCTGACCGCCGCCGCCGAGGCCGGCGAACTCGACCCGGTGATCGGCCGCGCCAAGGAGATCGAGCGCCTGTGGCAGATCCTCTGCCGCCGCACCAAGAACAACCCCGTCCTGCTCGGCGAGCCGGGCGTGGGCAAGACCGCGATCGTCGAGGGCCTCGCCCAGTCGATCATCAAGCACGAGGTCCCCGACCTGCTGGCGAACAAGCGCATCATCTCGCTCGACCTCGCCTCGATGGTCGCCGGCACCAAGTACCGCGGCCAGTTTGAAGAGCGCATCAAGGCCGTGATGAAGGAGGTCAAGACCTCCAAGAACATCATCCTCTTCATCGACGAGCTGCACACCCTGGTCGGCGCCGGCGGCGCCGAGGGCGCGATCGACGCCAGCAACGTGCTCAAGCCGGCGCTGTCGCGCGGCGAGATGCAGTGCATCGGCGCGACCACCCTGGACGAGTTCCGTAAGTACATCGAGAAGGACGGCGCGCTCGAGCGCCGCTTCCAGTCGATCGTCGTCGACCCGCCCTCGACCGAGGACGCGATCAAGATCCTGGTCGGCCTGCGCGACAAGTACGAGGCCCACCACCGCATCAAGATCACCGACCTGGCGATCGCCGCGGCGGTCAAGCTCAGCGACCGCTACATCACCGGCCGCTTCCTGCCCGACAAGGCCATTGACGTGATCGACGAGGCCGGCGCCAAGCTGCGCCTGAAGGCGACCTCGCGCGCGCCCGCCTACAAGGAGATCGACCTCGAGATCAAGGATCTCGAGAAGCAGAAGTCCGAGGCGGTCCTCAACCAGGACTACGAGAAAGCCGCGGAATTCCGCGATCGCGCCGAGAAGAAGAAGAAGGAGCTCGCCGACCTCAAGCGCAAGCACCAGGAGCAGTCCAAGGAGCTCTGCGGCACCGTCGACGAGCACCTGGTCGGCGAGATCGTCGCGTCGATGACCGGCATCCCGCTGCAGCGCCTCGACCAGGGCGAGGCCAAGCGCCTGCTCGACCTCGAGAACCACCTGCACAAGAAAGTCATCAGCCAGGACGAGGCCATCAAGGCGGTGGCGCGCGCCATCCGGCGCTCGCGCTCCGGCCTCAAGGACCCCAAACGCCCGGTCGGCTGCTTCATGCTGGTCGGCCCCACCGGCGTCGGCAAGACGCTGCTGTGCAAGGCGCTCGCCGAATTCATGTTCGGCGGCGAAGAGGCGCTGGTGCAGATCGACATGTCGGAATACGGCGAGAAGCACAATGCCTCGCGCCTGCTCGGCGCGCCTCCCGGCTACGTCGGCTATGAAGAGGGCGGCCAGCTCACCGAGAAAGTCCGCCGGCGTCCTTACAGCGTGGTGCTATTCGACGAGATCGAGAAGGCCCACGGCGACGTCTTCAACATGCTGCTGCAGATCATGGAGGAGGGCAAGCTGACCGACTCGTTCGGGCGCGCCGTCGACTTCCGCAACACCATCATCGTGATGACCTCGAACGTCGGCGCCGCGCAGGCGAACGAGGCCGGCACCCTGGGCTTCGACACCGCGCACGGCACGACCAGCGAGAACTACGCCTACAAGGCGACCAAGCAGGCCTACCAGCGCGCGCTGGAGGACTACTTCCGCCCCGAATTCCTGAACCGCCTCGACGACACCATCGTCTTCCGCCCCCTGGAGCGCGAGGACCTGCGCCAGGTCGTCGGCCTGGAGTTCTCGAAGATCGCCAAGCGCGTCCAGGAGCAGGGCCTGACCGTGCAGCTCACCGTCCCGGCGATCGACTTCCTGCTCAAGGAGGGCTACAACCCCAAGTTCGGCGCGCGCCCGATCCGACGCACCATCGAGCAGCACATCGAGGACCCCCTGTCCGAGGCCCTGCTGCGCGGGGAGTTCCTGGCCGGAACCGTCCTGTCGGTCGATGTCGAGCCGGAGGACAAGGAGAAGGACGTGAAGGGGCACCTGGTTTTCCGGCGCGTCGAGAAGCCGGATGATCTGAAGATGCCGGATCTCGTGGAGCCGACGCCTAAGACCTGATTCGGGATGAGGTTAGACCCGTCGCCCTGGTCGCCGGAAGGTTCCGGTTGACCAGGGGGGCGAGGGGTCTAGATTCTGCCCCCTCAAGCGGTTGGCGCGATTAGCTCAGTTGGTAGAGCAAGGGATTCTTAATCCCTGGGTCCATGGTTCGAGTCCATGATCGCGCACCAGAAATGAAAAGCCCCATGAGCCTTTGGTTCATGGGTTTTTTTGTCGAATCCGTCATGCTGAGGCCGCCACGCAACGGAGTCCAAGTGACCATGGCGAACTCATGATCTGGGACGACGATCCCACTTCTCGACTGACGCGCCCAGCGCTCACCCCAGACACCATCCGCGATTGGGAGCAGAAGTACGGTCTGCGACTGCCAGCGCGGCTCTCCGAAGAGTTGGCGCTGCGCAATGGTGGATACCTTGCATGCGCGCGGTTCCGGGTGGACGGGCGGATCTACGAGATCCCCCAACTTTTCGGCATCGCACCCGAGGCAAAATTCTCGTGCCTCGCACCTGTAGTGACGTGGCACGCAGAAGATTTCGAAGAGGCCGGATCGGCAGCGGTCGGCGATCCACGCCTCGTCGTGCCGCTGTGCGGCGATGGGCATTCTTATTATTGCCTCGACTGGAACGACTCACCACCGGATGAGCCGTCGGTGTGCGCACTCGAAATCGAATGCGGTCTCAGCAAAGTCCGTGTTGCGGACACGTTCACCGAATTGCTCGCGCGGCAGTATCCCGGGGAGCAGCGCCCGGCCTTCAGACTCGGGGAGCGCGAAGGCGTGGCATGGACGCACCGGCTCGCGGTGGGCGCGATCCGCGCCGACGGGCATACGCGTCTCGGCCGATGCTTCATCGGCGCACGCGAGGGCAAACTGCTGATCGACCACGAGGAGATTTGGGGCGGTCATGGGCCGACTTGGCACCGGCTCGAATTCCCGCGCGGCGCTATCGACCTGCTCGGCGACATCCGGATCGACCGCATGAACGGGCGCTGGAGTCCCCGCCTCTACCAATTTACACTCAGGCCGCTGGCGACGCTCAGCCTGTGCGCCCGCCTCGAAGCGCGGAATTGGCTGTGGCTCAATGAGACGGGGGCGCCTGCGCAGATTCAGATCGCCGATTCTAGGCGCGAACGGCTGGTGGAGGCGCGGCGACTGATTGAGGAGCGATGACCTCTGCGCACGACCTATCAATCATCCCATTCGAAAGCCCGCGGAGCGGGCGACAGAAATTGTCCCAGGGCGTGAGCCCTGGGACAATTCGTCGCATACCACCATCCCGGTCGGTCTGCGCCTCCTGCCGGGTCCAAGCGTCGTGTTTCAGAAGGAGTGCTGACCGGCAGGAGGAGCGGACCGATCGGGATTTCGTCAATGATTCAGGACAGTATTCGACGCAAAGACCATCAACGCAATCCAGGACAGTCACTCATCCCCAGGGGACAGAAGAAAAAACTTTTATCACTTTAGTATATTCACAAGGAGAGGGGATCCAAAAAACATGAGCGATGATTATTTTTCTCGTATTGGAATCGAATTGGTGGTCATTCCAGCCGGGGTGATCCTTCTCGGAGCAGGGAAATGGGCAGATCCACGAAAGCCGATCTACCGGAAATTGCTCGTCAGGATCACGAAGCCATTTCTGATGTCAAAGAATCTCATTACCCAGGCGAACTGGGAGCGGGTTATGGGCGGCGAATTCCAGGAACGCGAGGGCGTAAAAGCGCTGCATCACGAACTTGGTGACGAACTTCGCCCCAAGATACCGTTTGGCCGTGATTTTCCGGCCATTTTCACGAGTTGGCACGATGCGCAGGATTTTTGCGCCGCCGCCAGTTCCACTTCGGGAAAATTCGTGGGGCTGCCGACAGATGCCCAATGGGAGCATGCCTATCGAGCTGGTTCGACGGGCGAATTCTACTGGGGCGAAGCCACTCCGAGCGAGGCCCGACGCTATGCCTGGTTCGGCTATGATCATGACAACGAGGACAAAGAGCGCTTTGATCCTCCCCCGGTTTTGTGGACGCCATGATAAGCGGGAAACCGCTGCTAGGATGATCCACCATGACCACCCCAACCCCGTCCCGGTCCTCCAAGGCCAAGCGGCGTAAGCACACCAAGGAATTC
>JACDGQ010000106.1 GCA_013821615.1 Planctomycetota bacterium | reverse complement strand
GACCAGCACGCACGGCCCTGGCCGCGCGCCGAGACGGGCGCAGGCCAGGGTGGCGAGCGCCTCTTCCGAGCCGTGCACCACGCTGCTCATCAGTTCATCGCGCCCGACGCGAATGACAAAGTCGCGCACGTGCTGCCACAGGTGCAGCTCGCCACCGCCGGGGATGGGGGCGCTGTCAAGGAGGATCCAGGGTTTCATGCGCGCGGGGATCCTTGGCCGGCGGGGCGCGGGGCAAGGGAATCCTCGGGCAGGAGCGTGGCGCGCGGCACGTGAAAGCGGGCCGACGAGCGGGGTTTTCGAGCGCGGACGACGGGATCCCAGGTGATGAGCGACGAGCGCCCGCAATGCCGTTCAGCCGACCATCAGGAACCGGTCGCCGCGGCCAGCGCGCGCACGACCAGGAAGCCCAGCGCGCTGCTCAATCACCATCCGTCGCCGCTGCGGGTAGTATTGGCCAACCCCACGGCGCCCTGCGACGCTGCGGTACGGAGATCGGCATGATCAGTGGTAAACGCATCGCCGGCGCCCTGGCGCTCGCCATCGCGCTCGGCGGCGTGGGCATCTTCGCGCGCCTGACCCTGGTGCCGTCGCTGCCGGCGCGTCCGCCCGCCACCAGCGAGCAGCGCGCCCACAGCGAAGGCCAGCGCCGGGCCGAGCTCGATCGCACCGTCTACGCGCTGGAGGAAGACGCGCAGCGCCACGAGGAGTGGTTCTACCAGCGCTGGGACGCCGCCCGCCGCGGGCAGCACCGGCCGGAGACCTGGGCCGACCTCGGCTTCAGCAGCATGCGCGTCGGCAAGCCGGGGCCGCTGGTCGCGCACGACAGCGGCGTGACCGTCACGCATTGGCAGGCCGGGCCCCAGGATGCGGCGCTCGATCAGGCCGCGTGGCGAGCCCTGGCGCAGCGCTGGCTGGACGACGGCTTCCAGGTCACGGCCAGCGAGTGGCACCAGCCCAAATTCGAGCACGCGGTCGGCGCGCCTGCGCACTCCACCACCAGCCTGCTCATCCAGGCGGTCAACGCGCGCGATGGCCGGCGCCAGGTGATCCGCGGCACAGTCGATGTGCTGTGGGACGAGGGCGGCGGCACGCCGGGCGCCACGCCTCACCCCGACCGCATCAGCGTCATCGGCCTGGACGTGGTGGAGCGGCGCGGCGAGCCGGCCTTCGCCCTGGTGCCCGGACCGGGTGGAGCGGGCCGCACCTTCGGGCCCGAGCGTGCCACCGACCTGGTGCTGGCCTATGACCTCGACCGCGATGGTCTGCCCGATCTGCTTGAGCCGGGTGTGAACGCACTGCTGCGCAACCGCGGCGGCATGGCCTTCGACCGCGAGCCGCTGTGCGCGAACGGCCTGGAGGCCCAGGCCGGGGTGATCGGCGATTTCACCGGCGACGGCCTGCCCGACTTGCTCTGCATCCAGCACGGCACGCTGCTGCTCGCCGCCGGCATCCCGGGCGGACATTTCGCCCCGGCGGTGCCGGCCGGCACCCTGCCGGAGATCGACCTGCCCCAGGTGATGACCTGCGGCGACATCGATGGCGATGGCCACCTCGACGTGCTGGTTGCGCAGTATCTGCCGCCCTACGCGCACGGCCAGATGCCGACCCCCTACTACGACGCCAACGACGGCCCGCCGCTCTTCCTGCTGCACAACCGCGGCGACGGCCACTTCGACGACATCACGGCCGGCTCGGGAGTGGAGGCGAAACGCAACCGCCGGGTGTTCGCGGCGAGCCTGGTCGACCTCGACGAGGACGGCCGGCTCGACTTGCTGCTGACCTCCGATTTCGCCGGCACCGACATCTTTCTGGGCGATGGCCTCGGCCACTTCCGCGACGCCACCGCCGACCTCATCGACCAGCCGCACTCCTTCGGCATGAGCCACACCATCGCCGACTTCGACAGCGATGGCCACCTCGACCTGTACGTCACCGGCATGGGCTCGACCACCGCGCGCCGCCTCGAGGCGATGCACGCCGGCGTCCCGGGCTTTGACGAGCACCAGCGCATGCGCCCGGCGATGGGCTACGGCAACCGCATGTTCCTGGGCCACGGCCACGGCAAGCCCTTCACCCAGCCTCCGTGGCAGGATCAGATCAACCGCACCGGCTGGTCGTGGGGCGCGACGTCACCGGACTTCGACAACGATGGCGACCGCGACCTGTTCGTCGCCAACGGCTTCGTCAGCGCCGAATCCTGCCGCGACTACTGCACCGGCTTCTGGCGCCATGACATCTACGCCGGCTCATCGCGGGCCGACAGCGGATTGAAGCTGTTCTTCGACCGCGACCTGCCGGACTTCAGCCAGGTCTCGTGGAACGGCTACGAGCACAAGGTGCTGCTGCTGGACGAGACCGCCGCCGACGGTGCACGCCGCTTCCTGAACATCGCCCATCTGATGGACGTGGCCTGCGAATACGACGCCCGCGCGGTCATCGGCTGTGACCTGGACGGCGACGGCAAGGTCGACCTGGCGGTGATGGAGAAGCACTTCGCCACCGACCGCCGCTGGCTGAACCTCTACCGCAACCGCTGGCCGGACGCGGGCCACTGGATCGCGCTGTACCTCGACGAATCCGCCGGCGGCGCGCCGGTCCCCGGCAGCCTGGTGACGGTGAGCGCCGGCGGCCGCACCCAGATCAGTACGGTGATCACCGGCGATTCCTTCATGTGCCAGCATCCCAGCGCGGTGCACTTCGGCATCGGCGCAGCGACCGCGGTCGACTGGATCGAGGTGCGTTGGGCGGATGGCCAGGTGACGCGGGTAGAGAAACCGGAGGCGGATCATGCGCACCGGGTCAGTGCGCCGGCGTTCACGGTGCCCGGCCAGCGGCCATGACCATCTCGACCGCGACGATCGCATGGCGAGTCCACCTCACGTCTCACCGTCGCTGCACGGTCCGAGCGATTCTCCCGCGAACCAGTCGCCGGTGACGCTTCGCGGTGGCAAGGCGTGCGACGGCGCGGCGATGTGCTGGCGCAGCTGCACCACGGCGGCCGCGCCCATCCGGGCGTAGGCGCCGCGCACGGCGGTGAGCGCCATGCCCCCGACCGTGTCGATGCGGTCGCTGAAGGTCACCAGCGAGAGGTCGCCGGGAACAGCGAGACCGAGCCGCGCGGCGGCGATCAGGAACGGGGGCGCGAAATGCGCATGGTACAGGACCAACGCGGTCGGGCGCTGGGGCCCCGCGAGCAGATCCTGGTACATGCCGTCGCCCCGTGGGTCGTTCCTGCTGGTCAGTTCCACGGGGCGGCATCCGGCGGCGCGCATCGCCTCGCGGTAGCCCTGGAGGCGGTCGATCATGCTGTAGTGCTGCGGCGCGGTGCCCGCGCCCGGCGGCTGCCAGGGATTGACATAGGCGATGCGCCGATGGCCGAGGCGGACGAGATTCGACACCACCAGGTGCGCCGCGGCGAGGTCGTCGAGGTGGACGCAGTCGGCCGGCAGCCGCGAGTTGATCCACACCGAGGGCACCTGCAGGGCGCGCAGGGCGTCGGCCAGTCCCGCCGGCGCCCCGGTGTGGTAGCTGAGCAGCAGGCCGTCGACCACCAGCTGCTGGAGGATCTTCGGCATGGCCGCGGGATCGGCGAAGGCCGCAGCGGGCAGCTTGGTGAAGATCAGATGGTCGCCACCGCGTTCGACCTCGGCGACGACGCCGTCGAGCGTGCTCCACGCCATGTCGCCGTGCAAGTCCTCTTCGATCTGCACCAGGGCGATGGCGCCCATGCGCCCGCTGCGCACCGCGCGCGCCGAGGCGTTGGCGCGATAGCCCAGGCGCAGCGCGGCGGCGAGCACAGCAGTGCGCGTCGCCTCGGGGAACGACTTGGGGTGCCCGCGCAGGATGAACGCAGCGGTCGCGAGTGAGAATCCGCTCGCGGCGGCGACATCCTTGAGGGTGGGCTTCGCCATGGGTGGCAATCTGGTCTCAGCGCGGCGCGGCAGCCGCGCCGACGGTGAACGGCTCGCTATCGGCCTCCAACGCGCCGAGATCATAGGCCGCGCCGACGCGGAGGTCCTCGTACGGCTGAACCATGATGCCATCGCGTTCGACAGCCGGGATCGGCGTGCCGGCATCCCGCGCCGGAGAATTCGCGGCGAGTCGGTAGTCGCCAGCCGTGGTCGACGCGAATCCCGCCTGCGCCGCCCACTGGTCGTGGGGATGCAGGCGCTTGGCCTTGCTCCAGTACGCGTCCGCGAAATCGCCGTAGAGCAGGTTGCCCTGCACGGTCACCGCGCCGTCACCGTAGTTCGGCCAGCCATTCTCGTGGCCGCCGCCGGGTTTGGCGAAGGCGCAGACCTTGAAGATGTTGTCCTGCACCAGCGTGCCGTTGCCGGTCTGGCTGCCACCGAGCGGATACCCCCACGCCGCATCGTTGGAGATCGCGGTGTTGCGGTAGATGAGCAGGTTGTTGATCTTCGCGTGCTCGTCATCGAAGGCGTGGGTGATCTGGATCGGCGTCGGCACGCCCCAGATCACATTGTGGTCCAGGATGTAGTTCTTGGAGAAGTCCCAATAGGCGCCGAAGGCCATTCCTGAACGCGGTTCGGTGCAGTGGAAATGGTTGTGGTCGATGCGCACGAACCTGCCATCCATGCCGAACAGGTAGAACGCTCCCCCGTCCCAATCCTGGCACAGCCAATTGGCGACGTCGTTGTGGTGGATGCGGGTGACGCGCTTGGCCGCGTCGGAATTGCGCAGTCCGCGCAGGGTCATCCCCGAGCGCGCGCAGCGGGCGATGGTGTTCCAGGCGATCTCGAAGTCCTCGGCGACGTCCTGCACGCCACAGCTGATCGGCGCGCAATCCACCGCCGCATAATCGCTGTCGAGGATGGTGTTGCCGATGCAGCGGTGGCGGCGACCCTGCAGCGAGATGCCGTTGCCCGCCGTGGCACGGATGGTGCAGCCGCGCACCACGTGGTCGGTCCCGGCCAGGACCAGGCCGGTCTGATGGGTCCACTGCAGGAAGAAATGCCCGCGCAGATCCGTGAAATGGTTGAGGTAGGTACAGTCGAGCCCCTCGACCAGCAGGTGGCTCGCCGCCGCGACGAAACCCGTCGGCCGCCACGGGAAGCGCGCGGCGCCGTCGGCGGCGACCGGCACGCCGTCCCCACCCGCCTGGGCGTCCGAGGTCAGGCTGCAGGCGAACAGGGACAGGTGGCGCACCACGATCCATGAGCGCTCGCTGAGGTCGAAGCCGTAGTCACGCCGCTTGACCTCCACGTGGTCCAGCCCGGGGTCGCGCGCGCTGCGCAGCCGCAGCGTGCCCGAAGCGCGGTCGTGGTTCCACTCGCCCTCGCTGTCAGCGAGGCCGGGCAGCCCGAAGAGGAAATAGCGGCTGCCCACGGCGTAGCGGTCGCCGTGGCCGTCCTCGCCCGCGTCGTTCGGCGAAGTGATGGTCAGGCGGTGACCCTGCTGGGCGACGACCGTACCGGTCAGGGTCCAGCCCCAGCCCGCCGCGTTGGGCTGCAGGTGGATCGTGGCGCCCACGTATCGCCCGGGCGCCGCCGGATCGAGCCGGTCGTCCTCGAACACCGCCGTGGTGACGTTGCCGGCGCGGGTCTTGCTGATGAAGCGTGCGATGGTGGACGTCGCCGGGTGCGAGAGATCCGCACCCGCGTCGGGCCACCGCCCCTCGTGAAGCATGCGGCCGTCGCGGAAGACCTGGTCGGCCTGGTTGATGGTGGAAACGAAGAAGTCCGCCGGCAGCGGGGCCTCCCACAGCGTCGCATCGGCCGGCGACTTGCTCCAGGTCCCCACCGGGTCCGCCCCGCTCACCACCGCCACCTCGTCGCCATAGCCCTGGAAGACGATCGGCGCACCTTCCCGCCCGGAATGGGCCGGGCGCACGGTCTCTCGATAGGTGCCTGCGCGGATGGAAACCACATCGCCAGGTTCGGCCAGGGCGGCCGCATGCTGGATGGTCTTCCACGCCAGCGCGGCGGAGGTGCCCGCATTGCCGTCGTCGCCGCCGGGCGAGACCACGTATTCCTGCGCCAGGATGGAACTTGCGGCAAGGGCCTGGACCAGGATGCAGCAGGTCAGGAGCGCGGGAAAGGTCTTGATCATGCTATCAGTACATCGTTATACCATTGGCGTTGAAGGGATAATTGGGAGCGTCCAGGGTACCCCATGGGACACCAATGACCACCACAGCACGGAGTGGCTCGTGACACGTCGGCTGAGCCGTGCGCGTCCCAGAAGGCGGAACCGCAAGCCCGCCTCACGTCATTTGGAGGGCTTGCCCGGACTGCTCGCAGCTTTGCCGTTGCCGCTCACCGATTTCGCGACGCTCGCATGGCGCAGCTGCAGCTGGGCGGCATACAGGTCAACGATCTCAGGCACCCGGCCGTCGTCAGCCACAACCACGCCCTTGTCGCCCTTGGGCATCGCCCAGGCCTCTTTGTCGAGGCGCGGCACGCCTTGGATGCCGACCAGGGCGCCCAGGCTGAGGCATTCGGGCTGGTAGATGAAATCGGCCTTGCCGGTGACGCGGATGTTCCAGTGCACCACGCGTGCCCCCAGGAATGGGCCGGCCTGACCGCCGCCGCCCGGCGTTCCGTCGTTGTTCACCGTGATGTCGCTGCGCAGCGATTCGAACGACATCGCGCGATGCGAATCGAAGGTGCCGTGCAGCATCACGCCCCGGCACCAGACATTGCCGGTGGACAGGTATTCGGTGTTGATGCCGTGTTTGGGCTGGGACTCGATGCGGAAATCGCAGATCAGGTTGTCGTGGCTGGAGACGCGCAGCGCGGTGGCGTGATGGTGCTTCCCGCCGGTCACGATCAGTCCGCTGACCGTGGTGTTCTTGGCCGAGGCGTGGATGAGCGCATTGTCGCTGTTCTCGACGGTGACATCGCGCACCCAGCAATGCAGCGCGCGATTGAGATAGACGCCGTTCCAGCCCACGTCGGCGAGGTGCTTCGCCGCGGCGTGCGGCACCATGCGCAGGGTCAGCGCTTCGATCCCGCACTCGCTGAGGTGCGCCCCCAGCGGCGCGAAGCGCACCTGCCATTCCGGACGGATGTCGATGCGCAGCGGCTGGCGCAGGGTGACCGTGGTGCCCTCGACCGCCGCGATCTCCACCGGCCAGCGCCACGCCTGCGCACCGGTCAGACCCGCACCTGACTTTGCCCAGTCATAGTCCGCCATCAGCGCGTGTCCGGCCATGTGCAGCAACAAGCTGCGATCAGCGGGATTGGCCCAGCACAGCAGCAGGGTGTCGCCAACCTTGAGCGCCTTGGCGCCAGCGGCGTCCACCTGCACGGTGTGGTCACCGCGCTTTGCCGGAGCCGTCACCTGCGCCACTGCCGGCAGCGTCTGCCATTCCTCCCAGTCCTGGGTGGACGCCGGGGTGCGGAAAATACCGTCAGCGGCGAAGACATCACCAGGACCCATCCACACCAGACCACCGCTCCACGACCAGCGCGAGGAGGAACCGGCCTGGCTGGCGCCGAGCACCCCGCTCAGCGGCTTCTGGAAAGCGATGATGGTCTCGCCGCGCGCGACGCCGCGCAGGATCACGCCGCTGCGATCCAGACGGATCATGCCGGTGACGTTGTAGGTGCCGGCGGGGATGCTTATCACCACTGGTTTGCCCGGCTTCGCCACGCTCGCGGCCTTGGCGATCGCCGTGGCGAAGGCGGCAGTCGCGTCGCTGGCGCCATCTCCGACTGCAGCGAAATCCTTGACCAAATCGAACTGCGCCGGGGGTTGCGGCAGAGGCACGTCGCCGCACTGGTACCCGGCGTAGGAGACGTTGGGGATCACCGGATGGCGGTCGGGATCGGCTTGGTATTGCCGCCAGAGGTCGGCGCCGGTGTCTTGGGCGGGGAGAGGCGAGGTGGAGAGGGCCAGCAGGAGGAGGTAATTGGCTGAGCGCAGGAGAGCTGCACGCCAGATGGGTTGGGTAGGGATCGGCAGGGCGGTGGAGGTCATGCGGGTCATGGAGGTGAGTCGTAGCTGATCGTCGGGTTATGCAGGATCAGCACAGGCCAGCCTGCCGCACCCGTCAAGGGCACCGGCGCTGCGGGATGGGGAGGCCCCAGTGGGCGGGGAGGGCACTTGATGTCGATGGCAGCGCGGGCGAAGCCAGGGGAAATAAAGACAGGCACTCATCTCACACACGGGCACCTTCCGCCTCGGACCGTCACTGGCAACTTTGACCCTGCGGCCCGTCGCTACCCTTGGTCGGGAAGCACACGGGCAGCGGAAACGAAGCGGAAAGAGGACAGGCACTCATCTCATTCCTGGGGAAACCAGCGCGGGGAGGGGAAACCAGGACAGGCACTCATCTCCTGCGAGAACAGCGGAAGGGGAAACAAGGACAGGCACTCATCTCTGGATCCGCATCATGACCGAGGGCGGGCGCTTCCTTGGCTCGGCGATCGGCACGATGATGGGGCAGTGTCCGTCAAGTTGCGCAAATTGGTCGAGCGGTCCTCATGCTGGTTGGCGGTCAGGTTGTCAGGAAGTGGCGGAAACGGTCGCAGCAGCTTTCGATGGCGCCCCGGTTTTCGATAGCGG
>JACDGQ010000105.1 GCA_013821615.1 Planctomycetota bacterium | reverse complement strand
GTGCTACGGCTGGCCGTCGACTTCCGGACTTCCGGACCTCCGGACTTCCGGACCCTCTATCTTTCCTTGGTGCGGCGGGACATCTCGCGCTCGACGTCGCGCTGGGTCGCGCGCTTGACCATGTCCTGGCGCTTGTCGCCGTGGGTCTTGCCCTTGGCCAGGCAGATGACGATGCGCGCGTAGCCGCGGCGGAAGTGCACTTGGTCGGGGATCAGGGTCAGGCCCTTGCCCTTGAGCTGCTCGCTGAGCTTCTCGAGCTCCTTCTTTTTGAGCAGCAGCTTGCGCGGCTGCAGCGGGGTGTGGCCGAACACCCCGGCCTGGCGGTACTCGCCGACGTGCAGGCCGTACAGCCACAGCTCGCCCTTCTCGAAGCGCGCGTGCGCGTCGCCGATCTGCACGTCGCCGCCGCGGATGCTCTTGACCTCGCTGCCCATCAGCACCATGCCCGCCTCCCAGGTGTCGAGCACCGCGTAGTCGTGGCGCAGCTTGCGGTTCTTGAGGATCACCGTGACCGCGTCCGCGTCGGGCTTGGCCTTGGCGCCCTTGGGGTTCTTTTTCGGCGTGTTCATGGGCGTTCAGTCGCCCAGGAAGGCGGCAACGCGTTCCGGGACCGCGCAGTCGGCCTCGACCAGCCGGCCACGCTCCAGCCCGTCGACGTAGAGCACCAGGGTCGGGATGCGCTCGAGGTGCAGCTCGCCGTCCTGGCGGTAGGGGTGCCCGGGCTGGTTCTTCCATGCGCTGCGGGGGCCGACCGGGCATTCGTGCAGGGCCAGGTCGGGGCGCAGGCGGGCGCAGGCGCTGCGCAGCACCGGGTCGGCGGTGACGCAGTCCGCGCACCAGCTCTGGCCGGTCTCCGGGTCGGCCGAGCCGAAGAACAGGAACAGCGCGGCGCCGCGCTGGCCGCGCACGCGGGCGAGGGCCGCAGCGGTGTCGGCGGGAGTCGGGCAGCGCACGATCGGCATGGCGGCCACTCTGGGCCGCAGCGCCGTTGGCCAAGGGAAAGTCGCCGGCGGCCGCATGCCACCGGGAAAGCCATGGTGGCTGCAGGGGTTTGCGGGTAAGCTCTGACGATGGTCCCAGGTCAGCCCCGGTGCGCGGAACACGCCCCGTCCCCGCCCACGCGGCGGAATTGACAGTCTCCCGCGTCCGGGAACCATGAGCCGACGAAGCACCCATGCCTGGCACCTACTCCATGATCCTGAGGGCCTGTCCCGACGCGAGCCGCGAGGCCGTGACGGTGCTGCTCGGCCGCGCCTTCAGCCTCAAGGAGGCGACCTGCGCCTCGATCACCACCTCGACCCCCATCGTCCTGCTGACCGACCTCAGCCGTGACGAGGCGGCGGCGCTGAGCCTGGCCCTGGTGCCGCTCGAGTCGCGCGGCGCGGTCGTCGAGTTCACCACCATCGAGGTCGCCGAGCTGCCCAAGATCGATTGGCCGCGCCGGCCCCTGGTCTTCAAGCGCGAGCTCGCCGACCACGTCGCCGACTGCCAGATCTGGCTGCCCTGCACCACCGGCGGCAAGCCGCACCGCCTGGTCGACCTGCTCGCCGCGCGCATCGCCGGGGCCGGTTCGCGGCCGGGCACCACCTCGCTGCGCGGCGCCGCGCAGGAGTTCCGCGGTACGACCCTGCCCGAGATCACACCGTTCTCGAACCACGCGGTGGCGATGACCCCGACTGCGCAGGCGGTGGCGGCCGATCAGCGCGCGGACGGTGGCGACCCGGTGGCGCGCCTCAATGAGCTGTTCCCCGATGACGACGGGGGTGGGTTCATGCCCAACAACGACGACATCACCAACATCCTCGATCGCCTGCTGCCCGACGACGACACCGCGAAGCCGTCGGCGCCGCGCACCACGCCCACCACCGCGGTGCAGCCCGGATCCGACCGCATCCCGCACGGTGGCGTGCCGGCCGGCTTCTCGGTGTTCCTGGCCAAGATCGCCGACGAGAACCGCCGCATCAAGGCCGTGCCGATCCTCGCCGAGTTGACCAAGTTCACCACCGAGGAGGCCGACGCGCTCTCCAAGAAGCCGATCATCCCGGTGCTGAAGGGCGTGACCAAAGAAGAGGCGGAGTCCGCCAAGGCGCGCTTCGCCAAGATCGGCATTTTGGCGCGGGTGAAGGCGCCGGAAGGTTAGGTCCCCGCCTCGGCCGTCTCCTTCGGCAGCTCGACCTCCGCCGCCGCATCCTCGCCCTCGCCGGCGGCCTTCTTGAGCACCGGCGCATCCTCCTTGCCGACCTCTTCGCCCATGGTGTGGCGCATGACCTCTTCGAGCGAGGTCACGCCGCGCATGGCATTCATCAAGCCGGCGCGGCGCAGGGTGATCATGCCGCACTTGATCGCGGCCTTGCGCAGGTCGATGGTGCTGGCGCCGCCGATGATCGCCTTGCGCAGGTCGTCGGTCATCTCCATGCACTCGACCAGGGCGAAGCGGCCCTTGTAGCCGCCGGCGCACAGGCTGCAGCCGATCGGCTTGAGCAGCGCGAGACCTTCGATCTCCTCGGGCTTGTAGCCGGACTCGAGGAGCTGCTCGCGGCTCGGCATCTCCTCCTTGGGCATCGGCGCCTTGCAGTTCTTGCACAGCCGGCGGCCGAGGCGCTGGGCGACGATGGCGAGCACCGTGCTGGCGGCCAGGAAGGGCTCGATGCCCATGTCGACGATGCGCGCGATGGTCGAAGGCGCGTCGTTGGTGTGGAGCGTCGACAGCACCAGATGCCCGGTGAGCGCGGCCTTGACCGCGATCTCGATGGTCTCCTGGTCGCGGATCTCACCGATCATGATGGTGTCGGGGTCCTGGCGCAGCAGGGCGCGCAGCGCCGCGCCGAAGGTCAGCCCGCGCTTGGGGTTGACGTGGCATTGGTTGAGACCCTCGATCTCGTACTCGACCGGGTCCTCGACGGTGTTGACGTTGTCCTCGACGGTCATCACCGCGCGCAGGCACGAGTACAGCGTGGTCGACTTGCCCGAACCGGTCGGCCCGGTGACCAGCAGCATGCCGTAGGGCGCGCCGATCGAACGGCGCACGATGTCGAGCACCGCCGGCTCGAAGTTGAGGGTCTCGAGGGAGCCCGCCAAATTCGACTTGTTCAGGATGCGCATGCACACCTTCTCGCCGTGCACCGTGGGCAGCGAGTTGACGCGGATGTCGATGGCGTTGCCGGCCATCTTGACCTGGATGCGCCCGTCCTGGGGCTTGCCGCGCTCGGCGATGTTCATGGTGTCGGTCATGATCTTGATGCGCGAGACCATGGCCTTTTCCAGGCGCTTGGGCGGGTTGAACATCTCGTGCAGGACGCCGTCCTTGCGGAAGCGCACGCGCACGCGCTTCTCGAACGGCTCGATGTGGATGTCGGACGCGCCCTGCTGGATGGCCTGGGCGATGATGGTGCGCACCAGCTTCACTGCCGGGCTCTCGTCGCCCTCGGCTGCGCTCAGGTCGCCCTCGTCGTCCTCCTTGGGCTTCTCGGTGACGGTGATCTCGTCGCCGTCGCTGCCCATGGTCTCCATGAGCGACTCCATGGCCTTTTCCTGGGCATGGTAGGCGAGCTCGCGGGCCTTGTTGATGGCGCGTTCGGTGGACACCACCGCCATGATCACCTTGCCGACGGTGATCTTGAGGTTGTCCACCATGATCACGTCGTAGGGATTGGCGACGGCCAGGGTCAGGTGGTCGCCGACCATCGCGATCGGCACCACGCCGTAGAACTTCGACTGCTCCTCGGTGATGATGTCGGCGCCCTGATTGATGTTGCGGATGTCATCGAGTTCGATCTTGAGCTTGTCGAGGTCGATCGGCGGATGGCCGGAGTCCTCGCTGACCAGGCCGATCAGGGTGGACTCGTCGATCAGCGCCTCGGTGATCAGCAGGCTGGCGAGCAGCAGGCCCTCCTTGGCGGCCTTGTCGCCCATCGCGACCAGGGCGGCCTCCTCGACCAGGCCGTGCTTGCGCATCAGGGCGGTGAGCTTGCGGTTGTAGCCGGCGATGTTGGCCATGTCAGGCCACCTTGATCGTGGGGGATGTGGATTCTGGGAAGTGCGGAGTGCGGGGTGCGGAGTGCGGAGTGACCGTAACGCGGATGTCCTGGCCGTCTGCGCACGCGGTCCGCCGCGCGGGCGCGCCTCGCACTCCGCACTCCGCACTCCGCACTCCGCACCGGGTGGTCATGGTCACAGCCCCGCATTCGACAGCACGAGGTTGATCTCGCTCATGCGCGTCAGGAACAGCTGCAGCGAGCAGCCGGTCTGGGATTCGATCTCGTGCAGCACGTCCTCGGTCAGCGAGCCGGCGATGGCGATGACCAGCACCGAGCCGATCGAGTCCATCGGCACGAACTGGAAGCGTCGCATCATCGCCGGGTCGAAGATCTCGAGCAGGTCCTTGGCGATGGTGTACTGGGTCGGGCGGATGTAGGGGATGCCGAACTGGCCGACCAGGACCGACACGATCTTGTCCTCGGTGATCAGCTTCTGCTGCACCAGGGTCTCGCCGAACAGCAACCCCGACTGGTGCTGCAGGCGCAGCGCGTCTTGCACCTGCTCCTGGCTGAGCAGGCCCTGGTCGACGAGGATCTCGCCGAGCTTTTTACGCACCATGCGGTTGAGGGCGACCATGTCAGGCGGTCTCGCGCTGGGCGGTGCGCTTGAGGTCCTCGGGGTCGCCGCTGCGCCCCATGGCGTCGTCCCAGGTGATCTGGTTGGCCTTGTAGAGCTCGAACAGGCTCTGGTTCATGGTGCGCATGCCGACCTTCGAGCCGGTCTGGATGTGCGACATGATCTGGTGGCACTTGTCGTCGCGGATCAGCGCGCGGATGGCGCTGTTCGGGATCATGATCTCGCAGGCCAGGGCGCGCCCGCGGCTGTTCATCTTGGGCAGCAGCTGCTGGCAGAACACGCCCTCGAGCACGAAGGCGAGCTGGGTGCGGATCTGGTTCTGCTGGTAGGCCGGGAACACGTCGACGATGCGGTTGATGGTCTGCACCGCGTCGGAGGTGTGCAGCGTGGCGAAGGTCAGATGGCCGGTCTCGGCCAGGGTCAGACCGGCCTCGATGGTCTCCTTGTCGCGCATCTCGCCGATCAGCACCACGTCGGGGTCCTGGCGCAGCACGCGGCGCAGCGCCGAGTTGAAGCCCTGGGTGTCGGTGCCGACCTCGCGCTGGTTGATCAGGCACGACTTGTTGCGGTGCACGAACTCGATGGGGTCCTCGATGGTGATGATGTGGTCCTGCATCGACGAGTTGATGAAGTCGATCATCGACGCCAGCGAGGTCGACTTGCCCGAGCCGGTGGCGCCGGTCACCAGCACCAGGCCCTTGTTGAGCTCGCAGAGGTGGGTGCAGACCTCCTTGGGCAGGCCGAGCTGGTCGAAGGTGAAGATCTCGTAGGGGATGGTGCGCATCACCGAGCCGACCGCGCCGCGCTGCAGGAAGACGTTGACGCGGAAGCGCCCGACCCCGGCCAGGCCGAAGCTCATGTCGAGCTCCCAGTCCTGCTCGAAGCGCGCGATCTGCATGCTGTCGAGCACCGAGTAGACCAGCTTCTTGGTCTGCTCCGGGCCCATCACGTCGATGCCGGCCAGTTCGGCGAGCTTGCCGTCGACGCGCACGCGCGGCGCCGAGCCCGCGGAGATGTGCAGGTCCGAACCGCCGCGCTCGACCATCGTGCGCAGCAGCTCTTCCATGGTGATCATGCGCGGCCCTCCGTGGCCCGGCCCGGCTGCTGCCGGGCGCTGGCTCGTGCAGAGCATACCCCGGGATCGGTCGCGGGGCGAGGCGCGGCCGATGCGGCCGGCTGACGGCTGATGGCTGACGGCTGACGGCCAGCCGCGCCGCGACGCGGCGTGGCGATCAGCCCATGGAGGCCACGGGGTTAGGAGCGGTGATCTCGCCTACGACCATGCGAGCCAAGCCGCCAACCGTCAGCCGCTTTCGGCCGGTGCGGCGGGCTGACGGCCGGCTGGCGGCTGACGGCCAGCCCCGCCGCCGCGCGGCGGGGCGATCAGCCCGTGGAGGCACGGGGTCAGGACCGGGGAGCTCGCCCACGACCAGAGAGGTAAGCCGTCAGCCGCCAGCCGTCAGCCAGCCGTCAGCCAGCCCAACTCACGGCAATACGAACACCGGCACGACCCAGGCCTTGGCCGAGGCGGCGAGGATGAGCAGACGCCGGCGCGTGGCGACGTCGACCGCGCGCTCGCTGGCCGGGTCGACGCGCACCGCCACGGCGCGCTGCGATGGGGTGGCCGCGGCGCCGTAGCGCTCGGCGAGCAGCGCCTCGAGCTCGGCATCGCCCAGGGTCTTGCCGCCGGCGCTCAGGCTGCCGTCGAGGGCCTGGACCAGGGTCAGGGGCAGCTCGACCGGGGCGAAGACCAGGCGCACCGGAGTCTGCGCCGGCGGGCAGATGCCGCTGTTGACCTCGAAGTGCTTGTCGCTGCCGGAATCCGGGAAGGGGCTGGCGAGCAGGGCGTCGGCCTCGTCGAAGATCACCACGATCGACTTGGTGCTGTCGAGCATGAAGCGCTCGTGGCGTACCGGCTTGCCGTCCAGCCCGGTCTCGTCGAGGGTCAGGAAGCGGCTGCCGGTGTAGATGAAGGGCAGCGCCGGGAAGGAGCGGTCGAGGCTGCGGTCGCGCACCAGGCTGCTGGCCGCCACCGCCAGGCTCGCGCCGGGATGGTCGGGATCGGCCCACTCCAGGGTCACCGACAGCGGCCAGCCGCGCGCCGGCAGGCCGCTCGATTCGGGGGCGGGCACGCCTTCCTTCTCGAGGCCGAGGGCCGCGGTGAAGGCCGCACGGGCAGTGTGGCCGTCCGGCGCCGCCAAGCGCACGATCGCTTCATGGGTCTTGCCGCTGGCGAGGCAGGCGAGGACCTCGAGGCCGTCGACCGGTCCCTGGTCCATGATCACCGAACCGGTCAGGATCACGCGCTTGCCCAGCACCACCTGCACCCCGGGTGCGAAGTCGCGGACCATCTCGCCAGGCTGCGTCGCGGCGGCCACCCCTGGGAGCGGCTTGGGCAGGGCGGGCAGGGCGCGCAGCGGATCGGTGGCTTCGGCGGCGCCCAGCTGCAGGGCCATGCTGACGAGCGCGAAGATCAAGGCGAGGGGACGCAGGGCCATGGGGCGGTCTCCGGGTGCCATCGTGGCGACGGGGCACGGCAGGGGAACAGCCCCACGGGCGCGGCGGCTCTGCCCGTGGGGCTCGCAGGTCCGTGCCCAGCAGGACGGGGCCGTGGAAAGCCTTCTAGCCTTTGCGCTTCATCGCCAGCTTGGCGCCGGCCTTGCCGTGCGCGGCCCCTGCCTTGGCCTTCTTGGCGGGCCGGTGGCCGGCCGCGGTGGCGGCGTGGCGCGTGGCCGCGGCCGGAAGCCGGCCCTTGGCAGCGGCGAGCACCGCGGCGACCAGGACCTCGACCCCGCCATCGAGGTTGCGCACCGGATCGACCGCCGGCAGGCCGGTCTCCGCGCGCGCGGCCACCAGCGCCTTGCGCGCCTCGGCCTCGTCCAGGCCCATGGTGTTGAGACTGATCGCCACCACCTTGCCGGGGTGGAGGGGGGCGAGCATCGCCTCGTAGAGCTGGCGGTACTGCTGCAGCGGCGGGATCGGCACGTCGGTGTGGCGGTGCAGGGTGCGGCTCGGCGCGTGGCACAGCACCATGGCGTCGGGGCAGCTGCCGTGGAGCAGGGCGAGGGCCACGCCCGAGTACGGCGGCGAGAGGATCGAATCCTGACCCTCTATGACCAGCAGGTCGGCGCTGCGCGCTTCGTGGCAGACCAGGCGCTCAACCGCGCCGCTGGCGAAGTTGCTGATCACGCGGTCGATGCACACGCCGCGGCCGGTGATGAGCTTGCCGTCCTGGCCGGTGGGCACGAAGCGCGCCGCCACGCCCTGGGCGCGCAGCTGGCGCTCCAGTTCGAGGGCGGTGGTGGTCTTGCCGATGTTGGCGTCGGTACCCACGGTCAGCAGGCGGAAGGCCTTGGTGTCGCGCGCGCGCGCCGTGCTGACGTGGTTCTCGTCGTCCGGCAGGCGGCGCAGGTTGATCAGGTCGACGGCGTAGCGCGCCGACAGCGCCACCAGGTTGGGATCGCCGTTGACGCTTTCGTGCAGGCCGGAGATCACGCCGATGCGGTTCTTGATCGCCTCATAGACCTGCGGGCGCAGGTTGGCCGGCAGGTAGCCGCCGGGGGTGGCGACACCGATCACCAGCCAGTCGATGCCCAGGCGCACCGCGTCCATGACGGCGGCGACGATCGGGATGCCGGCGCCGACCCCGGTGAGCTGCTGCAGGTCCTGCCCGGCGTGCTTGGCGTCGATCACGCACACCACGTCCTCGGGCCGGAAGCGCAGCATACCCATCGCCGTCTTGTTGCGGTAGATGTCCAGACCGCCCTGGGTGAGCAGGGCCAGCCGGCGATAGAGGATGGGCGGGGGGGTGGACATTGGGGGGAAGCCGGAGGGGAGAAGGGGAAGGCATGAGGGGCGGAAGGGGGGAGGGAGGGAGACAGGAAGGCAGGGAGCGAGGGAGCCAGGGAGCAAGGGAGCGAGGGAGCGAGGGAGCGAGGGAGCAAGGGAGCAAGGGAGCAAGGGAGCAAGGAGCAGGGAGCAGGGAGCAAGGA
>JACDGQ010000104.1 GCA_013821615.1 Planctomycetota bacterium | reverse complement strand
CGGCGAGAGTGGCGTCGTCGCTCCACAGCTGCCACGTGCCGGGCACGCCGGCCGCGTAGCCGGCGACCGCGCGCGGCCGGCCATCCTGCCAGACCACCCACACGCCCTCGCGCCGGCCACCGCGCATGGTGCCCCAGCGCGGGCTGGTGGTGGCGCGTTCGTCGACCACGCGGTAGCTGGCGGGTGCGCCATAGACGCTCTCGCTCTTCACCGAGCCATCGGCATTCCACGCCGTCCACGGGCCGACCTTGAAGCCCTCGAGGAAGGCGCCGCATTCCTTGCGCGCGCCATCCTCGTGATGCCAGGACCACAGCAGATCCTTGGCGCCGCTGCTGAAATGACCCTCGGCGAAGTGCTTGCCGGTCTTGCTGAAATACGACCAGGTGCCGTCCTGGCGGTCCTTCACGTAATCACCCTCGGCGTAGAGCTGACCGTTGTCGTACCAGTGCTGCCAGTGACCGGTACGGTGCGCGGCGCTGTAGCCCTTGGCGAGCGCGATGCTGGGATCGTACTGGCCGCTCTGCTTGGGCTTGCCGTTGTCGTACCACCACGACCACGCGCCGCTCTGCAGGTCGTGCAGCCAGGCGCCGGCAGCCTGCTTCTGGCCGTTGGCGTACCAGTAGGTCCAGTCCCCCTCCTGCTTCTCATCGACCAGCGTGCCGGTGCGCTTGGGTGCGCCGCCCGGCCACTGGTCGGCCACCTGGCGCGGACCGCCGCAGGCCGGCAGCCCCGCGAGTGCCAGGGCCACGAGGATGGCAGCGGAAAGAGCGAGCCAGGAGCGGGAGACGGGCATGCGGGACCTCGTTGGAACTATGTAGCGGACGGGAGCACGGTCTCAAGTCACTGGGCCAAGGTGTGTAAGGGGATCGGCCCGGGCTCTCCCTTAGGGTCACGGCCCGCTGGCTCATGTATTTACGGTAGTGCCGAGTCGAGGAATGACTTACCGCAGAGACGCAGAATTGGAGACCAGAGGCCGCAGAGTACGGCAAGAGCAGGTGCGATGTTGTCGGCCTAGTGCCGTTTCGACTGCGCGGCAAGCTCACGAATGGAGAATCCCCGCCTCTGCGGCCTGGTGCATTCCCCTCTGCGCCTCTGCGG
The DNA here is from genome assembly GCA_013821615.1 of Planctomycetota bacterium. Taxonomy (GTDB): domain Bacteria; phylum Planctomycetota; class UBA11346; order UBA11346; family UBA11346; genus BOG-1363. The sequence goes on along the minus strand of JACDGQ010000104.1, from coordinate 7,540 downwards.
TAAATCCAGTTCGCTTCGGGTGGTAGGATTGCCCAGTTGCCAGCGGTCCCAGGGGCGAGAGAGCGCGGGCTCCCATTGGCCCTACACAGCTGCCGGCGGATCCTGCGAACCCCCTTCCATTATCGACCGTGCACCTACACTATCCATACGATTGGAGAATCCATGGCGGCGATGACCGGCTTCCTCCTGACCCACGGCCTGACCATCGCCGGCAATCCCTGCATCAGCCCCGATTTCTGCCTCGACTGGCCGGCACTGAGCGGCGCGCTGCTCGCCGAGGCGCGCGGTGAACAGCCGGGGCGAACTCTCACCCATCATCCGCTCAGCGCCTTCACGATCGCGGCCGGAACGGTCGCGCTGGTGGCGGATGCGCAGGGCGACCACGCCTGGATCATCACCGGCACCCACGTCACTGCGGCGCTGGCCGGCCTGCTCGCGGATGGCGTCGCCCTGCCGTCCGCCGGCGGCGCGCGCTGCGCCTTTCCGGCGACCTGGGACAATCTGCTGCGCCTGAAGAACCTCGTCCAGGAGCACGACCCCGACAGCACGATCTTCCCAGTGGCGCGTGGCACCCTGGCCCATGCCTCGCTCGGCATCGGCGCGCGCTTCACCACCATGCACTGGCCCGCGGTCGAGTGGACCATGGCCCAGCTCGGCCTGAGCCTGACCGCCAATCAGAACTCGATCCCGCGCGAGCTGGTCTACGACGTCGACGCCATGCTCGCCGGCCGCCTCGACAGCGTGCCCTTCCCCTTCATCGGCGCCGACGTGCCCGAGGGCCACCAGGGCCAGAGCGTCGAAGGCATGAGCCACGGCGCGGTGCTGTCCAAGCTCACCACCGGCTTCCACCGCCGGCGCATCCCGTGGGGCTTCAATGCCGACCACCAGCCGATCGGTGGGAAGTTCGACGCGCGCGAGGACCGCCTGGTCGCGGGCTGCGTGCTCGCCAGCTACATCACCTTCGACCTCTCGCCCGAACTGACCGCCACCCCACACGCCGACGATGCAGCGGCGTGGTGCGCGGCGCACGTGCCGGCCACGACCTTCGCCACGGTGCGCGCGCGGGTCACCGCTACTGGCATCGCCATCGACGATCAGGCCTTCGCCACCCTGATCGCCGCGGTGTGGCCCGCCTGCCAGAAGATGCTCGCGCGCGACCGCAAATACGCTGCGGCGCGCGCCGCGGCCTTCACCAACGCGATCGGCCGCGCCTACTTCCGCGAGCTGTCGATCGACGAGCTGCCCGGCCTGACCACGTCGGCGACGCTCGCCACCATGCTTGCGCTGTGCGAGGCGCTGGGACTGGCGATCCACTACGTCGCGCCCGCGTTCGGCTTCCAGAAGAACTTCCCCTTCGCCGACCAGGCCGAGCTCGAGCGCCGCGTCGCGGCGGCCTGGGCGGTGTGCCGGGCCTTCGGGGTCAGCATCGGCTTCCACTCCGGTTCCGGCAAGTCGGCGGACAACTACCGGCTGTGCGGGCGCATCACCGGCGGCCGCCTCGAGATCAAGACCAGCGGTCGCTATACCTACGAGATGGGTGTGGCGCTGAGCCGTTCGCAGGACGCCGGCGACCAGCGCTTGTGGGCCGACTGGTACGCCTTCACGCGCGAACTGGCGGCCGCCAGCGCCTTCGGCGCCAACGCCACCGAGCGCGCCATGGCGCGCCAGTTCATCGTCAACGCGCTGGAGCTGGAGCACCGACCGGTGGAGGTCTTCGCCGACCCCGACGCCTGCCGTACCGCGCTCAGGGCGCTGACGCCGAACCCCGACCACATGTTCTGGTTCGAATACAACTTCCTCTACGTGCTGGCGGCGCACGGGCGCAGCGACAAGGCCAGCCTGGGCGACCACTCGCCGGCCGGCTACCGCCAGCGCGCGCGCTTCTACGCCATCAGCGACGAGGGCCGCCTGCGCTTCGCCCAGGGCGTGGCCGGCTACATCCTGTTCCTGGCCGAGACCACCGGCCTGGCCGGAGCGGACGCCTGCGCCGCCGCCAGGCACGCGCTCGCTGGTTACCGCTCCTACGCCGAACTGGTTGTTGAGATCGCACCGCCGGCGACGGGAGCGGCGGCGCAGGCGCGGTCCGGAAGTCCGGAGGTCCGGAAGTCCGGAAGTCTCGGCTGACGACGATCACCTGGCGGCCAAGCAGTGCGACCCCGGGAACAGGACGCTTCCGACTGCCGGACTTCCGGACATCCGGACCGCGGGCGCGGCCCGCTAAGCGGAACCAGCACCGGCGCCGAAGGCGGGGTTGTACCCAGGCAGTCTGGTGACATCGACCTCGTCGATCTGCTCGGGCTTGAGGAACTCGCGCGCGTAGGCGAGGTAGACCTGCTCGCCGATGAAGACGTCGAAGAGGTCGGGGTCGATGTGGTGATCGACCTTCATGCGGCCGAGGATGTGCAGGGCCTGCGACAGGGTCATGGCCTTCTTGTAGGGCCGGTCGCCGGCAGTCAGCGCCTCGAACACGTCGGCGATGCCCATGACGCGCGCCTGCACCGACATCTGGTCGCGGGTCAGGCCCCTGGGATAGCCCTTGCCGTCCATGCGCTCGTGGTGGCCACCGGCGAACTCGGGGACGCGGCGCAGGTGTTTGGGGTAGGGCAGCGCCTCGAGCATGCGGATGGTGGCGACCATGTGGTGGTTGATCACCGCGCGTTCCTCTGCGGTGAGGGTGCCCTTGCTGATCGTGAGGTTCTTGATCTCGTCGGCGCTCAGGAAGGGCTGCACGCTGCCGTCTGGTCCGGCCCAGGTCTGCGCGCCGATGACGCGTACGCGCTCCTGGTCCTCGACGCGCATCGACTCGCCGCCGGTGTTGATCCGGCGCAGGAAGGCGCGGTCGTCGGCGATCGCCTCCAGCCGCCGCCGCTGGACGGCCTCGGCCGCCGCCTGCTCACCGCCCGCGAGGCGCGTGCGCAACATGGCGATCTCGGCGTCGCGCTTCAGCACCTCGAAGCGCGCGTCGACCAGCTCGATGCGATCGTGGATGCACTGCAGCTTGGTGGCCTTGTCCATCACCCACTCGGGCGTGGTGATCTTGCCGCAATCGTGGATCCAGCCGGCGATGCGCAGCTCGTAGCGGTCGGCCGCGCTCATGGTGAAGCCGCGCAGCGGACCGTGCTGCACGCGCGCCGCGGCCTCGGCCAGCATCATGGTCAGCTCCGGCACGCGCCGGCAGTGGCCGCCGGTGTAGGGCGACTTCTCGTCGATCGCGGTGGCGATCAGGCGGATGAAGGACTCGAACAGCGCGCGCATGCCCTCGATCAGCTCGTGCTTGCTGAGCGCGGTCGCGGCCTGGCTGGCCAGGCTCTCGACCAGGCGCTGGTCGGCGGTGGCGAAGGGCACGATGTGGCCCTGCGCGTCCTTGGCGTTGAGCAGCTGCAGCACGCCGGTGATCTCGCCATCGTGGTTGCGCATCGGCACGGTCAGGAACGAGGTCGAACGGTAGCCGGTGTCGCGGTCGAAGGCGCGCGTGCCCGAGAAGTCGAAGCCGATGGCGTGGTAGGCGTCGGGGATGCTCACGGTCTCGCCGGACAGCACCGCGCTGGCCACCACCGAACCGGTGTTGGGCTGGCCGTCGGGCAGGATCAGCGGGATGGGCTTGAAGGGCACCGGGCGCCCGCTGGTGCCGCCGAGCATGATGCCGAGCGAGTCGGTGCGCATGATCTCGAAGCGCAGCAGGTGGTCCTCGCCGACCGAGTAGATCGAGCCGCCGTCGGCGTTGGTGATCTCCTTGGCGCCGATCAGGATCTGCTCGAGCAGGCGCACCGGATCGCGCTCCGCCGACAGCGCGATGCCGATGGCGTTCAGCCGCTCGATGCGGCGCAGGAAGTCGTCGGGGGCTTTGCTGGGCATGGAGCTGGGCGGTCGGGACGGACCGTGGGGGAGTCTACGCCGGGATCCGCTCCGGCGCACCTGCCTCCCTGCCGTCCCCCGAATACCGGACAGCCGGATAGAACAGGAGCACGCGGAGAAGCGGAGGGCAGAGGAGGGGTGAGGGGATTTGTCCGATATGCCTGCTGCATGCCCTCTTGCCAGCAGTCCTCCCCCTCCGGTCTCCGCGTCTCCGCGCCTCCTGTTCGATCGGCTGACGGTCGAGATCATGGCCGACCCGCTGGCGTGGGCGGGCTGCGGCCGTAGGGTCCCGGCGCACCGCCGCGCTCAGCGGCCGAGGAAGCGCCCGCCATGGACCTGTCCCCTGCAGCCGCAGCCTATCCCGGTCACCTCTACATCCACGATCTCAGCCCCTTCATCGTGCAGTTCACCCAGAAGATCGGCATCCGCTGGTACGGCATGGCCTATTTGGCGGGATTGGCCTGGGGCTTTTGGGTGCTGCGCCGCTGGTGCCTGGCGGGGCGCGCCCCCCTGGCGGTGGCCGAGATCCAGGACTTCGTGCTGTCCGGCGGCCTGGGCATGATCATCGGCGGCCGGCTCGGCTATTGCCTGCTCTACGCCTGGCCGCAGATGCTGCACGATCCGCTGTTCGTGTTCCGCCTCACCGACGGCGGCATGGCCAGCCACGGCGGCATGCTCGGCCTGGGCGCCGGCGCGCTGTGGTTCGCCTGGCGGCGCAAGCGCTCGGTCCCGGTGTTGGTCGACATCCTGTGCGCCACCGGACCGATGGGCGTGGGACTCGGGCGCATCGCCAACTTCATCAACGGCGAGCTGTGGGGCCGCGAGGCCTTCAGCGCGCCGCTGGCGGTGATCTTCCCCGCCTCGGTCGAGGCCTCATCCCTGGCTCCCGCGGGCCTGAGCGGGCCGGCCTTCGAGCAGTGGATGAGCGACCACGCGGCCGAGGTCCGCGCCTGGCAGATCGCGCACGCCCTGCCGCGGCATCCGAGCCAGCTCTACGCGATGTTCCTGGAGGGCTTCCTGCTGCTGCTGATCCTGGTGCCATTCCACGCCCGCCATCGCAAACCCGGCCTCACCACCGGGCTGTTCTGCATGCTCTACGCGATCGCGCGCTACTGCGATGAGTTCTTCCGCGAGCCGGACGCGGGCTATGCGCTGTTCTTCGGCTGGATGAGCAAGGGGCAGATGTACAGCATCCCCTTCTTCGTGATCGGGATCGCAATCTTCACCTGGGCCGCGCGGCGGCCGGCGCGACCGGAGCTGTATTTGCCGCCGCAGTCGCCACCCGCATCGGCGCAGCCGGTGGCCGGAGTGGCGGCAGGCTGACGGCTGACGGCTGGCAGCTGACGGCTCGTGGGCCGAGGGCGGCATGCGCATTCACAGCGCAGCCTCGGCCGCAGGAAGACCCGGAATTCGGTACCCGACTTCGCGATCCAACCCGTCAGCCGTCAGCCGTCAGCCGTCAGCCAATCACATCCGACAATTTCCATCCAAGTGCTCAATCCCACATCGGACGGCGGTACCTCACGCGCTCCGATAATGCTTCAGCCAGCCGAACAGCGCGTCGCCCGGGCAGATGCTCTTGTTGAGTTCGCGGTGACCGAAGACGCCGCCACGACCGACGTGGTACTTGCTGCGGCTGTCGTCCAGGAATGCCGAAAGCGCGGCGAGTTGGCGCGGCGAGGGCAGGCGCTCCTGGAAATCGCCAATCACCGAGACACCGAGGTTGTTGGCGTTCTTCGACGAGACGTGCGCGCCCTGGTACTTCGCCGGGCGGCCCTCGTAGATCTTGGCATCGCGGCCGACGATGTAGTGGTAGCCTATCGCCGCCCAGTGGCGCTCGTTACGATGGTAGCTCTCGATGCGGCGGATGACCTCGACGTCGGGCAGACCGCCCATGCCGGCGTGCTCGCCGGTATGGTGCAGGGTGATACGTTGCACACCGCCCATCGGGTTGTTGTTGCCACCGACCGCGCGGCTGGTCCAGGCGGAGCGCGGCACCAGCGCGTAGCCGCCGGCGAGCGGCGCGGCGATGTTCTCGTGGTCGCTGACGTCGTTGGCGGCGGTCTCGGGTACGGCGTCGACCTGCTGCGGTTCGCTGACCACGTCCAGGCGCGCGGCGAGCGCGTCCTCGTGCAGCTGGGACACGCCCGGCAGGAAGAGCTTGGTCCCGGGACGCAGGTGGGCGGAGCTCAGGTCGTTGGCCGCGACGATGGTCTCGACCGCCAGCCCGGAGCGGCGGTGCAGGTAGGAGAGCGTGTCGCCGATCTGGACGACATAGTACATGCCGCCGGAGTGCGCTGAATTCTGGCCGCGATTACCACACGCGGTCAGGATCAGGGCGGAACCGACGAGGAGCACATGCCGGCGCGACACATCTTTGTTCATGCTGGCCGACAGTGGGATGGTTTTCGCGCGTTTCAACCACCAGCTGCGCCGAAGCCGCGCAAATCAGCGGGTTTCCCCGCTCCGCCCGCATCGCGACGAACCGCGCGGAGACAGGAACGCGCGTGGAGCGCGACATTCGCGCGCCCTCGACAGGCTGAATTTCGGCTGAATCCGCACCATTACTGACGAGAAAGAACTTGCATCTTCGTGCGAATTATGGTCTACTCCCGCTTCAGAGTTGAATTCCACCTCTTTTACGGAGTCCCCGCATGCCCAATCTGGCAAAACTCGTTTCGCAGAAGCTCAAGGCCGAAGGCCTCACCGTGACCGCTGCCGCCAAGAGCGCCGGCATCAGCCTGCCCTCGTTCCGGGGCGTGGTGTCCGGCAAGTCGGTGCCGAATGCCCGCAGCGTCGACAAGTACGCCAGCTTCCTGGGCATCAGCGTCGACCAGCTGGTCAGCGCGGCCGGCAAGGCCACGCGCGGATCCAAGGGCAAGGCCAAGGCGAAGAAGGCCGGCAAGGCCATGAAAGGCGCGAAGAAGGCCAAGCGCGGCCGTCCGGCCAAGGCCAAGACCAAGGCGCCCAAGATCCCCGGCCGCCGCGGCCGCCCGCCGACCCCCGGCCCCAGCCCGCGCGTGATCAAGCGTCTGGTCGCCCAGCTCGCCCGCGCCGAGAAGGCCCTGGGCAAGGCCAAAGCCATCCTCGCCTGAGCAGCGCCATCAGCGCATGAGCCTTCAACAGGCGCCGGGGATCCCCCGGCGCCTGTTTTTTGTTCTCCGGCGTGATCCGTGGGCTGAAGTCTGGCCATGGGGTGATCGCTCATCTGCCTCCTCCTCCTCGCCGCTACCCCTCCGTTTCCCTGTATCTGCAGGTCGATTTCTCTTCCGGAGGTCATGCGAAGAGGAATCGATGCGGAGACACGGAGAGGCGGAGTCGGCCACAGAGGATGGCCTTCCAGGATGAGCCCGACTGCTCTCGCGACGGGCGCCCGGGCGCCGCGCGCCCTTGTTTCGCCTGCTGGCGAACCACGATGCCGCGCATGGCGCTCGTCACCCAGTCCTCCAGCTATCCCTACGGCATCTCCAGCAGCGCCCCGCTCGAGGTGCTCGCGCGCGGCGGCTTCACCGTGCGCCTGTCGCCGCACCGCCGCAAGCACACTCCAACCGAGACCGCGGCCCTGCTCGGCGACGTCGATGTGCTGCTCGCCGGCACCGAGCCGCTGCCCGCCGCGACGCTCGCCGCGGGATTGCCGCGCCTCACGCACGTCGCCCGCGTCGGGGTCGGCCTGGATGGCCTGGAC
>JACDGQ010000103.1 GCA_013821615.1 Planctomycetota bacterium | reverse complement strand
GGTCCAGTGCGCGCGGGCGGTCCAGTGCGCGCGGGCGGTCCAGCCCGCGCTGCCGCACCAGCCCTGGCACCGCCGCGGCTTGGCGGTCCGGCTGCCGACCCTCGGTAGCGTCCTTACCCATGGCCCCGCAAGGTCGTGGCGCGGCCGGAGTCATCCACGGCACGTGGCTGGCACCCGCCCCGGCACGGCCGGCGGCCGCTTGGACATCACGCCCGGCGCCCCTATCCTCCACCCCAGGCCCGGCCCTGTCCGTCCATCGGCCCATCCCCCTGCCGCGAAACCTGATGCAGCACCCCGCCCTGCGCCTGCCGCTGCCGCTGCGCCCCTGCGGCCCAGGCCGTGGCGCCTTCACGCTCGTCGAGATGCTGGTGGTGGTCTCGATCATGTCGATCATCGCCGCGCTCGCCTTCGGCTCGCTGTTCGGCACCGTCAGCCACAACCGGCTGCTCGCGACCGAGCATCTGATCGCCGATTCCGTGCGCCAGGCGCGGCACACGGCGCGCTCGACCGGGCAGCCGGCGGTGCTGACGATCACGCCGGTGACGGACGATTCGGTACCGCCCAAGGTGGTCGGCGGGCGGATCGCGGGGACGAGCAGGATCTGCGTGTGGAGTGAGACCTTCGAGGAACTGGTCCTGCCGGATCTCGGCCTTGCCGGCGACGGCACCCCGCTGCCCGCGATCCAGGATCCAGGGAACACTGACGGCGGCGCCCTGGTGGTCGGCCGCACCGGCAAGGGGGTGGTGGTGAACGCCTTTCCGGCTCCGTATTCGACGCTCTGCGAACGCCTGGTGACCCAGACCCTCGAGAAGCCGGCGCAGATCGTGCGGGGCGCACGCACCGACGGCTTCTATTTGACCTGTAGCGTGCGACCGCCTTCGGCCCGCGTTGCGGCGGAGGGCTTCATCATCCCTCTGGTGATGATCAGTGATTCGCCGAATGCGACGGATAGCCAATGCGGCCTGCGTCTGGTCCGCACCCGACATCCCCTGAGCGGAACCCTTGAACTCTTCGCCTGGGACGTCGATGGGTGGGTGAGCGGCGCCGTGGGGTCCCCTGCGCATGCCACCTCATTCGATGCCGCTACGCGCGTGGCTTCAGTGGACCCCGATCCGCCGACCGACCTGCCCGATCCCATCTCCGGCGGTGAATGGGTCGAGATCGGCATGCTCTACACCAACAACGGCGGAGGCGGAGCCGCGGGCACGCATGGTCGTCTCGCACTGTTCGTCGATGGCCGGCGAATCGCAGAGAAGTCCGTGGCCACCATCATCGCGCCGGTGGATATCCCACAGACCCTGATCGCCGGCGCGACCGTCTACATCGGTCACGCAACCTTTGATCTCACGAACCCAGATCTGCGCGGTGTGGCTCCACTCGACGACGTCTGCCTCTATCGGGTCGGGACCGACCAGGTGGGCAACCTGCCTGGGAGCGTGATTCCAACTGGGACCCTCAGCCAGGGTGCGCAAATCGTGGCGCTGCCCGATGGACGCATCCAGGTACAGCCCGTCGGTGCGGTCACGGCTGGAACGTCCACCCCCCTCACCTTCGAAGAATTGCACGCGCCGCAACAGACGCGCGTCGAGATCACCATCGACGCGCGCGGAGTCGTGACCAGCAGGTACTTGGCCCCGGGAGCGCCGCCATGACCCCCATCTGTCGATCGCCGCGCACCGGCGCCGCGCTGATCATCGCCTTGGTCATTCTCGCCGCCCTGATGTTGCTGGGCCTTCCCTTCATCTTCAGCCAGTCCGGCGCGCTGGCCGGGACGCGCTCTTTCGCGCGTGGGCAGACGGCGCAGGTCGGATTGGGCGCGGCCGAGAATTCTGGGATCGGACTGGCCGGAAACGCCGCCGCGCGGCACCTGCTGCCCGGCGCGAGCGTAGGGCGCGCCACCGACCAGGAATGGAGCCGCATCGACTGGGACCTGGACATCGGCTACGCCGGCGGCAACGACACCGGCACGGTCTTGCCAGCTCGCTGGGCCTACGCCGATGGCCGCCGCTATCTGATCGACTGGCTGAGTACGCCGCTCGCATCCGCAGCCCCGCCGTCCGACCAGTTACGGCGCGACCTGCTCGGCCTGACCATCGAGGACGAGGCCGGAAAGCTCGACCCCAACCACCTCGATGCGGCGGGCTGGCAGCGCCTGCTCGCCACTCCGGATGTATCGATCACCGACGATCCCCCGTTGATCGGCCACGAACCCTATGGCCCGCTCGTCGAGGCGCTCGCCAACCGGCGATTCGAGCTGCCAGGCAGGCGCATCACCGACCTCAACCAGCTGCTCACCGCTATGACCCCAAGCGGCGGGCGCCAGCACCTCACCAAGGCCGAGCTCGCACATCTGCGCCCCCACCTCTCGCTATCCAACCTCGCGCAGGCGCGCGCGGGGCTGATCGACCTCGGCACGGTCGTACTGGCGGACAGCCCGCCGATGACCACGACCTTCGTTCCGTACCTCGACAGCATCCCACCCGCAAAGCTGCTCGCCTTCCCGGTGACGCCCGACCTGATCGGCGCCGGCACGGTGCTGGTGTCGCAACTCGGGACCGCGCCCGCGCAGGCCAGCCGCCTGGCGAGCGGGGACCTGTCATCGAACACCACCGTCCTCGCACCCGCTTCGCCCACGGCACCCAGCACCGCCATCCTCACACCCCTTGTGGTCGACGCCGCGCTCGCCATCGAGGCACCGCCGGCGGTGAACATCCACGAGGCGGCGAACACCACTCTTGCCGCGCTGCGAGTAACACCACCGCCCAGGCCCGCACCCGCAACGCCGCTTCCTGCGATGGCCGTCGACACAATTGGCAAGCTGCACACCGTGAATGCGCTGGCCGATGCGCGCCAGAGCACCGGGCCGCAGCTGACCGCGTTTGACCTGCTCGATCCTCTGGCGGCGTACGACGAGGTGACCCAGGGATCGGTCGGAGCGACCCAATCCGGCGATGGCGCCAGTCCGATCTCGGACCTGGACGGCACGCCGCTGGTCGTCCAGGGCGCCGTCATCCTGCACGTGCAGGGCGCCGACTTCTCACGCCTCCCACGCACCGGCTATGCGCGTATCCACGGCACGTATGGCGGCACGGGCCTGCCGGCGATCGGCGGAAGTCCGCCCGTCCCCCCGGTCATCGGTCCGGACGAATTCATTTCCTATACGCTGTCCCCGACAACCGCGCCGGCCACCGCGCTTTTCGACGTTGTGGCGGTATCGCTGCGACCGGGTGTCGCGACGGTGTTGGCGAACTTCCGCGCCCCGACGACCGATCTGCCGACCATCACCTTCATCGTCCCGCACGAGCAGGCGCCGATTACGATCGCCTCCCCGGGCGTGGTGACCATCGACAGCTCTGCCGCGGTCACCGACGCCCAGGGCCGGCCCGACGCCCGGCGCGGGCGGCGCGTCATCGCGCAGACGGTGCCGCAGGAGGCGCCGCTGGAGACGCGGTGGACCACGCAGAGTCAGATCCAAGCCCTGCTTGCCAGCCGTCAGGGCAGCCTGATGACGTCGTTCCCGGTTCCGGTGCAGCGGGTCACCGACCTGACCACCAGCGACGTATCGATCGCGCCAACCGGCGAGTTGCAGACCGGCGTGGGGCCGCCGGTGGTCGGCGAGGACCAGCTTACCGGACTCAAACCCGCGATCCTGCCCGCTCCGCATGGTAGCCAACTGGATCTCGCATGGTCGCGCACCTTCGCAGGCACCTCGGGCAGCACCAGCGTGACCTATCTGTGGCAGAACGGCATCTCGTCTGGACCGCCTGCGAAGAATCCACTCCGCACGCTCGATCAGGTGCTGTCACCGGAAGGCGTGCGCATGGGCATCGGCGACAGCGTCCTGGCCTACCCCAATCCACTCGGCAGCAACGGCTTCATCCCCTTCGGCAATGAGCCGAGTTCCGGCGCCGTATCGACCGTGGCGCCCTTCCACTTCGCGATCTGGATCAAGCCGACGATTCCCCTCAGTGGCGTGGTCACGGTCTTCGACCTGCGCATGCCGGCGGTGAATGCCGGGGTGCCGCTGTTCGGGACCCCCGTCACTGGATTCTCCTCTCCGCCGAGCATCGATGTGCAGAACCGCGTCTCGCTGCGCTATCTTGTCGACCTCAAGCAGTTCTCGCTGCTGGTCAACAACGGCGCGATCGAGCACGCCACGGATCACGGGCCAAAGATCCTGGCCGATGATTTCACCGAACCCTATTTTGATCCGCAGAGCGGACCCACCTCCGCCAGCGTCGATGCCCAGCCCTTGGCGCCCGGGCGTGGCAACCAGACCATCAAGCTGCGCTATGCGATGGGCGCCAATGGGCTGCAGCCCAATGTCTGGCATCTGGTCCAGGGCGTGATCTGCGGGAACATGCCCGGGGGCATGGCGCTGATGGTCGATGGCGTGGTCGGGCGCGAGGCGATCCTGGAATCGCCGGTCGACCTCGTTGCCATGGGTGATCACATCACGCTGCCGAGCATGCGGCTGCTGACCGCGCTCCCCCTGAAGACCACCGCGGATGTGCAGGCGAACGCGAAGAACGCGCTGCTGGTGGGCGATATCGAGCTCGACGCGTGTACCTCCTCCCTCACCGTGGGCGGCCTCGATCATGGCGGCTCAGCGGTCCACGACCTGCTGCCGGCGCGTGGCATGATCCGCATAGGGCAGGAGTTCATCAGCTATTCGGGCATGACCGTGGCCGCGGATCGCGCCACCCTGCACCACTGCATGCGCGCGCGCCGGCAGAATACTGATGGCGACGGCATGGGTGGGAATCCCGCCACCGATCCCTGGCCGGTGACGCAGGCGCACACGGTTGGCGATCTGGTGGTGCCGGGGGGGTACCGGATCTCGCCGCCGGTAGGGAACCGCAACCTCTACCGCGGAGGCTGCGCATTGACGGCGGGGACGATTGCGAAAAACAGCTCTGAAACGCCAGTGCCTTTTCCGCAAGGAATCTCGACCGCGAATTACCAGATGAAGGCGCTGGTCTCCGGTCTGGACAACGACGTGATTGTATCGGTTCAGCCACCGGCCTCCATCCTGGTCGTCACCGGTCCTCAATTGGCGTTCTGGCCATCCCGGGGCGTGATCCTGGTCGATCCGACGGGCAGCCCCCAGTATCTCTTCTACAACGCACTGACGCTGTCCAGCGCGACGAGCGGAGTGTTCAGTGGCCTGCACCGTCTCGCGATCGCCGGCACGCCCGCCGGTACCCCGGTCCAGTCGTTCACCCTTTCATCCGACGATGCCCGCACTGTCCTGCTGGTCAGCCTCGAAGTTACCAGCGACCCGACCGAAGCCGGCCGATACAAGCCCAACGGCGAGTGCCTCTTCCAACTCTACGATCCTGCGGGCGATGGGCGCGCAGAATGGGTCACGTACACCGACACGGTTTTCATCACGCCGGACCTGCTCGATCCATCGCTTCCGGCACCGGCCACCGGCGTCGGCTTCTTCATCGACCGCCTCAATGGCTTCTCTTATGACGTGGCGACAGCTCAATTGAATCCGACCTCCGCCACCTTCAGCCGGGGCCGCGAACGAACCCGCAATCCCTTTTCGCCGCAGCAACCGCTGCCGACCGATTTCGCGGCGGGCACTTTGGTGCTGCCGGTCCAGACCGAAATCAACACGGCCGGCTCCCTGATCACCACCGGCGACATCCTCACCATCGCTCCGCGCCAGCCGACGCCCACGGACAAGCCGCTTCAAGTATGCGTGCGCTATGCGCCGGCCGATGGCTTCTCGAACGCGCCAGACAGCGTCGTCGACGCCCACAACCACTATTTCGCCCTCACCACGGCCCTGCCCGACGGCACCACCTGGAACTGCAACGTCCCCGCTACCGCATTCGACCTGCTCTGCTGGCCCTGTTGGAACTCCGAACTGGACCTGAGCCCGTACCAGCCGGTCGGTGGCGACAACACGCTGCTGCCGTTGACCCAAATGCCGTGGGCAAAGAGCCTGCAGACCGGCTTCGGCGCCACTGTGCCCAGCGATGCGCGCGTCTACTTCGGCGTCCTCGACGATCGCGCGTATCCGAACGATGCGCAGTTCCCCGGGCTGATCGACATGCCGCAGTCGGGGCCGATGCCACCGATGCGCATGCTGACCTCGACCAGCGTGCTGGGCACCACCTGGTTGGCGAAGACCGACGGCATCTCCCAGCTCAATGGCATCAAGATCAACTATCCGAACGCCACTTTCCCGCAACTGAACGGTCTGGTCATGATCGGCGATGAGGTCTTCGCCTTCGAGCGCATCGATAATCCTCCGGTTGTACTCCCCCCCGCAACGCAGGACGCTCCAAAGGCCACCGCCAAGCTCATCGGACGCTCGCTGCTCGGCACCAAGGCGGTCGACCACACCCTGTACGAGAAGATGGTCTTCCTGCCCATCGGTCCGGTCACCGAGCTCACCACTCCGCTGCCGATCGGCGCGACCGGTCATGTCAGCTTCATCTCGGGCACCCGCATCGACGCGCCCGCCTACCTGATCTGCAGCCCGGATGGCCAGGACATGGAACTGGTCTCGCTGCCGCAGATGGTCACGGCGCCGTGGCTGCGCGGAATGTACGGCACCATGCCGCGCAATTGGCCGACCTCTGCCGGGACGCCGCTGGTGATCGCGTGGTGGCCCCGGTATCCGAGCGCCTTCCCGCATACGACGGGTCTGACGGCGCTCGGACTGCTCGCCGACCAGAAATCCAGCCTGCTGCGCTGCCGCTCCTACGCCTGGGCCTCGTTCCCGGTGCGCTTCCATGATACCTACTTCGTCGATGCGGACCCCGTCACCATCGACTTCCCGCCGCGGGATTCCAATGTGAAGATCAGTTACGCAGCCATGAGCAACGGCATGGACTGGGATTTCTCCATGTTCAAGGACCCGTACGCAGGTACGCCGATCACGAACGCGACGCCGGTGCCGTCGGGCCAACTCTTCAGCGCGGCCCCGTTCAGCAGCGGTGGACATCCATCGCCGGTCGACGGCGCCGAGATCCGCGTGATCTGGCAATATGCGACTCCCCCCTACAACGGCCCCCCTGACGCGGTCGCCTTCCTCACCCAGGCCGCTGCGAACGCCAACCAGGCGCCAATGATCGGCTCGGCAAAAATCGTGGTGCGCGCGCCCAGCAAGATCCTGGCGGTGGTGCCGCCGTGACCCCTGCACGAAGGACGGCGTCGTCATTACAGGTTCCAAGCGCTGCTTAACGCCGCATTTGCCGAGCCAGGACCTGCGCAGTATACTGGCGTGCTCGCCTCGCCACCCGTTCAGGATCCTGTGATGTCCACCCACGTCGTCCGATCTGCCGATGGCGCCGCCAGCAATCTCCGCGACGACCACGGCGTGGAGTCGCCAACCACGCAGATCGCCCACCCGCAGCACGCGCGGCGATGGGCGTCGACGGGGAGCGCGGCGCCATGAGCATGCGCAATGAGGCCCGCCAGAGTCGGCGCGAGATCGAGTCCAACCCCATGGCCCAGGTCAAGGCGCGGAACGCCGTCGCGAAGGTCGACGATCTCCAGCGCGGGCTGCTTCTGCTCACCCACCGCGTCACGGTCATGGAAGCGCTCCTCGCCCAGGCGCTCGCGATGCCGCCGGAGAAGGTGAAGGAGATCCTCGACCTGGGCGTGCGCGAGCTTGCCCGCACCAAGACCATCGACGAGCTGGCCAAGGAGACCGTCACCTGCCCGGGCTGCAGCCGCAACGTCCACCGCAGCCTCAAGCATTGCCAGGTGTGCGGCGCGGCGGTTTCCGGGACCCCCGCCTGAGTGCAGGTCATGTGGCGAAACAGGTCGACTTGGAGCCGGAGCACGATCCGCTCGTGACGCATGTCCGCTGAAGCCCCATCCGCCCTCTCCGTGCAATTGTGGGCCGCACGCATCCCCGGCATCCTCGCCTTCGCCGAACACTATTGGCTGGAGATCCGCGACGGGGCAGGAAACGAGCGCTGGGAGGTCTGGCAGCGCCCTGACGCCGGCGGCGTCAGCTGGGGGCATCTGCACCGCGATTTGCTGCCGCTGGAAAGCGGCGTCGGGAATGGTCCGGGACGCCTGGTGGCGCGGTGGGAGGGAGACGTTGCGAGCAGGCTGCGCTCCCGCCTCACCGCGTCCCCGACCACCTACCCGTGGATCCACCGCTACCGGCTGTGGCCCGGCCCCAACAGCAACACCTACGTGCAGTGGGTGCTTGGCCGCGGGCACGTCCTGGGGTGGCGTGGATTCGGCAAGCGCTTCGCGTTCAGATGCCTGAGGAATGGCTAGGACATCGCTTGCGCAGGCTCAGGTGGGCCGCACCGAATGCGACCCCCACGTGACTCCCTACCTAGAACCAGACATCGCCATTGCGGTCGTCGCAAGCGCTGCAAGCGCGATTCAATGGGAGCCCAGGGCAACGCCCTGCTCATTACCCACAAGTCAGGCCGATCGCCTGCGTCGAGAGCCCGCGGAGCGGGCGACACATCGTAGCCCAGGGCCCCAGCCCTGGGTCGCGCGAAATTCTGCGGACAAGCCCACGGAGTGGGCGACACAGGCAGGATCTGAGGTCACGCACCATGTTCGGGACCCGGTCTGTGCCTGACCGTGGATGAGGACAGTGCGGAGCGCCGTACATGACCGGGTTTCACCGCATGCGACATGGCTGGGCCTGTGCCGCCCGC